>CAJYBS010000065.1 GCA_913064795.1 uncultured Gammaproteobacteria bacterium | reverse complement strand
ATTAACGCGCGGCGGGGAATGCTTGAAGCAGAAGAGGTTGCTCAACCAATTTTAGATGAGTTCACATCGATTCTACGCACTCATCGCGCGCGCCAACCCTAAGGCTTTGTTGATGGTTGTCTTCCCATGATGCTCCGCTTTGCGGGCTATTTCGCCGTTCTCGAAAACTGGGTACTGAGTCTCACCTTCGTCAGTACACTCACACTTGCGATCTTGCAGATTGTGTTCCGCAATGTTTTTGATATGGGTTTTCTGTGGCTTGAGAGTTTTTTGAGAATTCAGGTACTTTGGCTAGCGATGCTGGGGGCCATGGTTGCAAGTCGAGAAGGGCAGCACATC
Organism: uncultured Gammaproteobacteria bacterium; assembly: GCA_913064795.1. Classification (GTDB taxonomy): domain Bacteria; phylum Pseudomonadota; class Gammaproteobacteria; order Pseudomonadales; family Azotimanducaceae; genus UBA9926. The sequence continues at coordinate 7,643 of CAJYBS010000065.1, read as the reverse complement.
AAAATTGATTTATTAGCGCGCTTTGTATCTGGTCGCCACGCTCAGTTCTCGAAAGTCCTTGTTTCCTTGTTTGCGGCCGGGGTTTGCGGTCTTGCTGCGGACGCCTCAGTGTCGCTGGTGCAATTTGAGATGGAGGACAACCTAATGGCCTTTGGTGAGGTCCCCATTTGGGTATGCCAGCTGATCTTACCAGTCGGCTTCTCGGTGATGGGACTTCGATTTTTAGCGGAAAGTGTGCGAACGGTTCGTGGGGGAAACGCTTGATGGGTGGCTTGGGCTCAGCCTTGATTGCAGTCTTCGCATTGATGGGTGCGCCGCTCTTCATTGTTATTCTTGCAGCGGCGATGCTGGGGTTTTATGGGTCAGAGATCCCTCTGACAGTCATCGCTATAGAAATGTACAGAATCGTTGAGACCCCGATGCTGCTTGCATTGCCGCTGTTTACTTTTGCCGGTTATATTTTGGCAGAGTCCGGTCTGTCGACGCGACTGGTTCGATTGACTGAAGCCGCGCTGGGTTGGCTCCCCGGTGGACTCGCCCTGGTTGCGTTTGTGACCTGCGCTTTTTTCACTGCATTCACAGGTGCCTCGGGCGTCACGATTGTTGCCATAGGTGCGTTGCTTTACCCGGCTTTACAACAAGGCGGGTACTCTGAGCGATTCAGTTTAGGTCTTGTAACGACCTCTGGCAGTTTGGGCCTCTTACTGGCGCCATCGTTACCCTTAATTCTCTATGGTGTTTTGGTTCAACAGATGGATCTGGGCGTGGAATTCACGATTCAAGATCTATTCCTAGCGGGGTTGATGCCAGCGCTTTTGATGATTGTGCTGCTGACGCTATACACAGTGGTCACCCAGGGTAGGGTTGCGCCAGTGCGGGATGGTCCTCGCCCCTCGATACGAAAAGCACTTTGGGCTATGCGTTGGGAGCTGCCATTACCCGTGGTGGTTCTTGGAGGAATTTATTCGGGTTTCTTTGCTGTTTCAGAAGCCGCTGCGATCACGGCGCTGTTCGTCCTGGTTGTTGAGGTAGGGATCTATCGTGAGATTACCTTCAAGGAATTACCCCGAATTACCCGGGATGCGATGGTGATGGTTGGGGGGATTCTGCTTATTTTGGCGGTGTCTCTGGCGTTCACTAATTTTCTAGTTGATGCTGAGGTGCCGCAATGGCTCTTTGAACAAGTTCAGCGCGTTGTGGAAAGCCCTCTGGCGTTCCTGTTGTTGCTCAATATTATTTTGTTAGCGCTCGGGGCGATTCTCGATATCTTCTCGGCGTTGATCATTATGATTCCCTTAATTGTTCCAGTTGCCTTACAGTTTGGAATCCACCCCGTTCATTTGGGAATTATATTTTTGGCGAATATGCAAATCGGATACTTCACACCCCCGGTCGGGATGAACCTCTTCATCGCCAGCTATCGCTTTAAGAAACCGGTGTCTGAACTCTACAGGGCGACACTGCCGTTCATGGCTGTGCTGATGGTCGCTCTGGGTTTAATTACTTATATTCCTTGGCTGAGCCTGGGATTGATTATCGATTAAGCGGAGATTGATCCCTGTGTGGTTGTCAGTGGACGTTTTAGCAGCTTGCAAAAGATCTAGAGCCGCAAGGGTGAAAGGCGCCAAAGGCAAGCCTGAAAGATGGGCATGGCAAAAAATGATCTCCCCCTCAGTACCACGAGATTGACCGGTTCGAATTGTTTTCTTTGATGGCGTGATGCATTGCTCAAGAGTCGTTTTGCAAGGCGCTGTTGCTTGGGTGAGGCTGGCAATTAAGCCAGCATGGATTCGCGAACGGTCGGAACTGCAGAGTCTAAAAACCTGCAGCGATGCCTTCCTTGCGATGATCTGAGGCAGCGCAGTAGCCAGTATCATGGCGAGCGATCAGTTGGGCGCCGCCGAAGAGATGCTCGGGTTGATTGAGCAAAATATCATGTCCAAGGGCTCGGAGCTGCTCAACGGTATTTGTGTCAAAACCAGATTCAAGCGCGAGGGCGCCGGATTCTGTTAAATGCCAGCGGGGTGCGTCAGATGCGGCTTGGGGATTTTGTCCGTGCCCGATAATTCTGATCATCATCTGCACGTGACCCTGGGCTTGCATGTGTCCGCCCATCACCCCAAAGCTCATAAACGGCTCGCCCTGACGGAAAGCAAATCCTGGAATAATAGTATGGAAAGGGCGCTTACCCGGACCGATACCATTGGGGTGACTGATGTCTGTCAAGAAGCCTGAAGCGCGATTCTGAAGACTAATACCCGTACCAGGAACAACGACTCCCGAGCCAAAACCCCGGAAGTTAGATTGAATAAAAGAGACCATCATGCCGGAGCGATCGGCGGTCGTAAGATAAACCGTGTCTGGACTGGCACTCATCGGAGAAGGCAGGGGTTGCGCTCGGCTGGGATCAATGGCCATGGCTGCTTGTTTTAGTGCTTCAGGCGCTAACAGGTCATCGACGCTAAGACGCATCGTGGCTGGATCGCTGAGGTGCATAGCGACTTGTTGCCATGCATAACGCACTGCCTCCACTTGTAGGTGGATGCTGCTAGCCGAATCCAGAGGATGTTGCTTAATGTTGAGATGTTTGAGCAAGCCGAGCGCGATCAAGGCCATTAAACCCTGCCCATTTGGCGGAATTTCGAAGAGTTGGGCATCCTCAAAGTCCATTTTGATCGGGTTAACCCAATCTGGGCGGTGACTCGATAGATCGTCTAAAGCTAGAGGAAAATCGTGGCGCTGGGCATCCTCAACCATGCGTTCGGCTAGTTCCCCCTCATAGAATGCCCGCCCCTTGGATTCCGCAATTTTTCTCAGGCTCTCCGCATGGTCCCTTAAAAATCTGCGACTGCCTGGAGTTACCGGTTTCCCATCCGGAAAGAAGGTGCTTAAAAAGTGTGGGAAGTCTCGATAGTACCGTTGAGCGCGGTCCCAGAAGTAAGCCGTCTTAGGACCAACGGGAAAACCCGATTCAGCATAATGAATGGCGGTTTCAAAGAGCTGGTGAAAGGGCAACACGCCGAATCGGCTCGACAGTGTTGACCAAGCGCTGACTGCGCCCGGGACCGTCACACTGTGCCATCCAAGACTGGGCATCTGCGCGGCCGATGAGTACCGCGCGGGGTCGAGCAGCCGAGGGCTCCGTCCCGAGGCATTCAAACCATGCAGGGCACTCCCGTCCCAGATCAGTGCGAAAGCGTCGCTGCCTAGACCATTGTTACAAGGTTCTACCACCGTAAGCGTGATTGCGCTGGCGAGCGCTGCATCAACAGCATTACCGCCCGATCTCATTGCGGCGATACCCGCCTCGGTGGCAAGGGGCTGAGAGGTCGCGACGCAGTGGTCGGCGAAGACCGGTGACCGAGCCGAGGGGTAGGGTAGGTTCCAGTCAAATTCTAGGGTCATGTTGCATCCACTTCGGGGGCAGTCTCTCCCCATAAATTGTTAAGGCTCTGCTGCTGATAGAGATGGTGATAGCGCCCCTTCAGTTGAATGAGGGCCTCATGATTACCTTGCTCGATGATCTGGCCGTGCTCCATCACTAAGATAACGTCCGCGTGACGAATGGTCGAGAGCCGGTGCGCAATGATGACGCTGATCCGGTCTTGAAGTAGTACTCGAAGGCCTTGTTCGATTCGAGCTTCAGTCAAGGTATCTACAGAGGATGTCGCTTCATCCATAATCAGGATCTGAGGATCAGCCAGCAGTGCTCGAGCAAATGAAATCAGTTGCTTTTGGCCCGCAGACAAGCTGGCGCCGCCTTCGCTGATTTGTGTGTCGTAAGCCTCTGGCATCTCTGTAATCACAGGGTGAGCGCCAGCTTTGAGGGCGGCAGCATGGATCTCATCGATGGTCGCGTCAAGGCGACCATAACGAATGTTGTCGGAGATCGTGCCTTTAAATAGGTGCGATGATTGCAGTACGACACCAAGGTTGGATTGCAGATAGTGAAGGCTGCGATTTCTGTAATCGATGTCGTTGATCCGAATACTGCCCTCGGTAGGCTCGTAGAACCGAGCTAGCAGGCTGATCAGGGTCGTTTTACCCCCGCCGGTTGCCCCAACCACAGCGACGCTTTGGCCCCGCTTTAAGACGAGGTTGATATCTCTCAATATGGGTGGGCCGTTCTCGTAGGAAAAGCCGACCCGATCGAAGGTGATCGAATCAATGGTTTGCTCATAACCATCGGCAGCCAACGAGGAGCTGCCCGTATGAGCGGCGATTTGAGCCTCAACCTGCTCACTGTCGCGAATCTCAGACTCGGCCTGAATGAGGCTCATGACGCGCTCTGCCGATGCCTGAGCCATCTGCATCTCAGCAAACCAATGGGCGAGCTGTTCGATTGGCTCAAAAAAATGTCGGGTGTAGGTCAAAAAGGCGATCAACGTTCCGGTGGTAATGATGCCCCAAGCTGATTCGATCCCGCCAATGACCAATGCGATCCCGGTGGCCAGAGCGGAGAGTGTCAAGACGATCGGCAAGTAGATGGCTGCCTGCACAGCATTTTGAATAGAAGCCCCGTGCATTCGGTCGGTGATTTTGCCAAATTTGTCGAGGTTGTCGGCTTCTTTGACGAAGACTTTACTGGTTAAAACCCCCATAATATTTTCGTTATAAGCGCCTGTAATTCTTGAGTTTGTTTGTCTAACCTCGCGAGCGCTCTTGAGAATACGCGTCTGAAAATAGCGACTGATATAGGCGAGTGCGGGCAAACTGAGCAAAATAATGAATCCGAGACGGGGCTCCATGACTAACATTGCGCCAGAAATGCCCAGCATAATGGTAAAAGACCAGACCAAATCCAAGATACCCCAGGCCATAATATTGGATAGCCGCTCGCAATCTGAGGTCATTCGAGCCATCAGCCATCCCACCGGACGTTGATCGTAGTAGGAAAAAGACAGTCGCTGTAGATTCTCAAAACCATCCCGGCGAATGTCGTGACTCATGTGGCTTCTGAGTTTTCCGCCAAACCAAAGGAATCCCACAACACCCACGCCGAGACCTAAGCAAAGCAATCCATAGAGCCCGCTGTAGAAGATAAGATCTATTGCTGCGCCGAGGGACCCAATGTCGTCAATGACCCAGCGGGTGACCAGGGGAAAGGTGATTTCGCAAATGCCGACCAAAACAGCACATAATGCGAGCATCATGAGGTCCTGGGGATAGCACAGCGCATAACGGGCTAGCTGCGACCAAACTCCCAACTTGAGGTCCTTATCGGGACTGAATTCGTCAAGGGTATTGTCATCATCATAAAAGGCATCGGTCATACAGGCAGCTCCTTGGTATCCCGATGGTTCAAGATCTCTTGCTGAACTTGGCCCTGTAGCGCGCATAGGTCTTGATAGATGCCCTTGCTCTGGGACAAGCTCTCGTGATTGCCTGCTTGGGAGAGTTTGCCGTCTTCTAAAACAAAAATCCGATCAGCCTGCATGATGGTTGAGAGACGGTGGGCCACGATGATCGTCGTCTTGTTCTGACGTTGCTGCCTCAAATTCGCCAAAATACTTGCCTCGGTATCGGTATCTACGGCTGATAAAGCATCATCAAGAATCAAGATGGCAGGGTCCTTCAGCAGGGCCCGGGCAATTGATAATCGCTGCCTTTGCCCCCCGGATAGGGTCACGCCACGCTCGCCAACCTGGGTCGATAGTCCATTGGGCAGACTGTCGATGGTCTCAAGAATATCGGCAGTGGCGGCGGCCGCACGTAAGGCTTCATCGTCAGCGGTGGTTCGACCGATTCTTAAATTCTCGCCAATGGTGCCCGCGAATAAAAACGATTCTTGAAGTACAACGCCGATCTGGCGCCTGATCGATTTGCGTGATACGTCCTCAAGCCGGTGATCGTCGAGCCAGATTGCCCCGCTGTCTGGGTCTTCAAGCCGCAGCAGCAATTGCAAAAGGGTCGACTTCCCTGATCCCGGTGGTCCCATCAGTGCAACGGTTTCCCCGGGTGCGATGGTCAAGGATAAGTTGGAGAGCACGGGCTGGTCGGGTTCAAACTGAAAATTAACATTGGAGAGCTTGATGCCGCCGGTGAGGGGTTGGGTCAGAGTAGCTTCGGTACTGCTCTCGACCGGTTCGGATAAAACCTCTGCGAGACGGCGCAGTGCCACCACCGCTTTTCCCGAATCGGTTAAAACCCGTCCCATATGCCTAATCGGCCAGATGATCATGCTCTCGTAGGTGATAAAAGCAAACAACGTACCGACGGTCATTTCGTTGGCTAAAACCCACTGAGCGCCGATAATGAGAATTAGCCCGACCTGAAACAAACAGACAATATCGCTGGCGCCGTAATACGCGCCGAGAAACCGAAATAAGCGCTGATTTTCATCGCGAAAGCGTGCATTGGCGTCTCCAAATTTTTGACGCTCAAAGTCCTGTCGGGCGAAAGCGCGAACGACTCGAATACCTGTGAGATTTTCTTGAAGAACTGTTGTCAGAGCCGCCTCAGCCTCGTCGACCTTCTGGAACATGGTTTTAACTCGGCCAAAAAATAAGACGGCGGAAATCAGTAAAACCGGCATGGTGATCATGGCGATGACGGTCATTTTGACGTCCAGGCTCAGTAGAATCGGGGTAACAATGATGAGCATCAGAACCGCTCTGCCGATTTCTATAATTTGACCGCTAATAAAGACCCGAAAGGTCTCGATGTCTGAAGTACAGCGTTGAATGAGATCGCCGGTGTCAAAACGTTGATGAAAGCCCATTGGGAGGTGATTGAGATGATCCATGAGGGTGTCGCGAAGTCTTCTCGCCATTCCCTCAGCCGCCGCCGCGATTGCACGTCCACGAAGGAATATAAATCCGCCGGCAACCGCAGTCACCATCACAATAAGTAGCGCTGAGATCCCTAGACTCGCATACAGAACGGCATCACCGTCAAAGTCAGCCGGTATCAAAATTGAAATCCATCGCGAATAAGTATCTGGCGGCTCGCCACTGAGTTGATCCAGCATTGATCGGGTGATCATGGGCACCGTAAATAAAAAAATGAAGCAAGCGACCATTGACGTTAGTGCAATCAGCAACTGGCCTCTAAAGCCTTTAGATGTTTTCAAAAATAAAGGCCAAAGACGAAGCGTGCGGGGAGAGCTTTGTTGCGCTGGCAGCATACTGGATCCTGAAGATATCGCCCGATTGAACTGATCTGTGTGATGGCTGAATTGCAGGGTGATAAGGGTGTTAGACCATCAACGGCCATTATGCCGATACCTTTCCAAGAAGGATAGATCCGTGCTCTGCTGGCACTCCAGGGACCACTCCGGTATAACAATTGTTCAATCAAAAAGGATGTGTCATGAAACTCTATAATTCTGTCGGTCCAAATCCCCGGGTGGTTCGTGTATTTGCCTCTGAATTGGGGCTTGAAGTCCCTCAAACTACTATTGATATTATGGCCGGGGAGAATCGTGAGGCAGCCTATCGGGGGGTCAACCCAGGCGCGCAGTTACCTGCGCTTGAGTTAGACGATGGCCGAGTGGTTTCAGAGATTACTGCGATCTGTGAATATTTGGCAGAAGTGGCGGGTGGCAGCGCGCTCATCGGAGAAACTCCTGAAGACAGAGTGATCACCAGAATGTGGGTCCGTAGAATTGATCTGAAAATTGTTGAACCCTTAACTAATGGCTT
>CAJYBS010000064.1 GCA_913064795.1 uncultured Gammaproteobacteria bacterium | reverse complement strand
ATCAACGGCCAGCTACTACGACAAGATTGTTAAAACAGACAAGGGGTGGCGAACCCAGCACCGTTTTGTCTCCAGCCGACGACGGGATAAGCGCGAGGCTGAAGTCGATCGAAAGGGTATCGCGCTCTAAAAATGACCAACGCATTTTAAAAGGTCACGATCGCGCTTAAGAACAAACAGCGCGTTACAGAAGGCCGCGCAACATCAGCCTTGGGTCAGACAAGTATCCGGCTTAACCAACAAGATCGCACCACATCGGTGCTCTATCCCGAGACGGAAAGGCCTCGCCCGAGCGCATCAAGGAAGTCTGCTTGATAGCGCCGGCCAATGCCTGTGTTCGGCACCATTTGAAAACCATGACACCCTCCTTTCGATACAATCAGCTCTGTTGGCACGCCCGCGCTCAGCAATTTTTGCGCGTACAGGATGTTCTCGTCTCTAAACAGATCCATCGTGACGGTATGTACCCAGGTTGGCGGGAGATTTTTAAAGTCCTCCAACCGGGCAGGCACATAGGGGGCAGACGGCGTGAGATCTCCAAGATAAGATGCCCATCCAAAGCGATTGCTCGCACGCGTCCAGACAAACTCTCCAGTTAGAGGATCCCCAGGGCTCGCATCTGTCCCCGTCCGGTCATCGAGCATTGGGTAGGTCAAATGCTGATGGCAAATCGCGTATTCACCCCGATCCCTTGCGTGGATTGCCAGTGCAGCAGCCAGACCGCCGCCGGCACTTTCGCCGCCGATACCAATCCGAAGTGGATCAATACCGAGTTCACTCGAGTGCTCGTGGAGCCAACCAAGCGCAAGATAGGCATCATCGAGCGCCTCTGTTGCCAAGTGCTCTGGGGCCAACCGATAGCTTGAGGACAAAACGGTGACGCCCAGTGTTTTAACAATGAGGTTATTCATCGCAATCGACCCCTCGGGCGACCCCATGACATAGCCGCCGCCGTGAAGGTGAAGATACCCAGCGGTAGTGCCATTTGCACTTTCTGGCTGGTAAAGGAGGCACCGCACGTCTGGTCCGTTTGGGTTTGCGACAAAAATTTCTTCCCGTCGTACAGCGGGATCATCATTGGGGATGGGTCTGCTAAACCGCGCATCTCGCAACTTGGGTAACGCCTCTGCATTGATCTTCATATCACCGATCATGTCCAATAAAGGCATCAGCTCTGGATCGAGCAAATAAACAGTCGACATTTTTAGCTCCTCGCTTTATGACCCATTGTCGTCAATGGCACCTAGAACACGTTTCAGATTCCAAATCACTTTGACCTAGGGCGCCTCAAAGCATTCAGCACCCAGTTTTTGTTGGTTTTAAGCCTTAGCCAGCGCCATCACCATTGCAATCATGGATCCCAAAACGAACACATACAAAGGCGGCATGCTGATCAGCAATCCAAGCACTCTGCGCTCAGCCGATTGATAGTAGCCTAATGCGTAAAGCAGGCGGCCCACCGGCCAGAACAGCCCGATTCCAGCGGCCCACAATGGGTCGACAGCAAAAGCAAATAACCAAAGTCCTGGAATAAACAACACCAAATGCTCGAGCGTATTCAAATGCGCTCTGACATAGCGTTGATAATCTTCGGGACCATCATGAGATGGCGCGGGAACCTCAAAGCGCCCTCGAGCGCGGCCCGACTCAAACAGCGTGTAGTAATAGACGAGCAGTCCTAGGCCCGTGACCAGACCTGGATAAGCCAATTCATTCATTCGAATCTCCTCAACCTTGTTAAGCCGATGAGCAGTGCCCCAGTGACTCAATCGGCATCAGCTGATGTGTAAAAGACAGACGCCCTTGTGGGCGGCAGGGTAAGCACCTCAATACCCCGCCACGTCTATCTTAAAGGAAGACCTTGATTGACCCGCCCAACTCGAACGATCTAAAACGAGGATAAAGCCCAAGCGCAGCCCAGAGCAGCTAGTCTTACTTGCGCTGACCTTCAAACGTTGCCTGACCAAAAGCGCCCAGCTTTGCTGTACCCGAAATGCTATCGCCATCAATCGTTGCGCTGCATTCAATGGTCATGGGCATGGGCTGAGTCATATCAATATTCCAGGCCAGCGTGTTGCCCTCTACGGTGCCGCCTGTAAACGCTTGCTCACCTTGAGGGCCTGCCATCTTCCCAGACAAAACACCATTGTCCTCAACCAAGCTCATCACGGCGTCTTGAGCACCCATGGGTGACTTCATTGTAACGGCCCAATCTCCAGTGACTGACATCGCGTTTTCCTTAAACTATGAATTGAACTCCGATCCTAACTCAGATGCCCAGGGGCTGGCTATCGAGACCGCCCTTCAAACAACGGCTGGTGTTTCTCGTCTTTACCATCAACCAGGCCTATGTCAGCTCAACACCCAGTTATTGGATTAGACCCGCCATTAACAGAGCATCGACCAAAGCCAACGCAACGCCAAGGCGTGGCTGATCTCTTGAGCCATGTTCAGAAACTCACCTTTTGAGCCCCCTGGGTCGAGAAGGCGATGGACCCGGCTCAACCCAAATCATTACCAAAGGCCTTTAGAGAAACCACTCGCCGGTCGCTCACAAGCGACGGGTCAAACGCTTCAGAAAAACCACGATCGAACCGTTATCCCCATTGATGCAGAGATCAGCACGATGTCAGATGATGCGCCGCTTTCCTTTGGTCTATACTCAATACTCCATTTGCAACTTCACCGGAGCCCCCCATGGCAAAACTGTGGTCCCCTATCTGCGACCAACTGGGCATCGAAACCCCCATTTTTGGTTTCGCGCACGATATCGCAACCGTTGCCGCGATCAGCAATGCGGGGGGCTATGGTGTCTACGGTGCAACCCGGCGATTTCCAGAAGAAATCACCGATGAACTTGCAACGATCCGTGGACTTGTCGGAGACAAACCTTTTGGCGTTGATTTGGTGTTGCCACCGGGCATGCCAGAACACAACTCCCGGGAAGCCATTGAACTCGAAATTCCCGAGGGCCATAAGGCTTTCGTTCAAAAGATCATCGAGCAATACGAGATACCGCCGGCCTCAGGGCCTGGGATGCGGACTCGGTTCATTCGTTCCTCCGAAATCGAGGCCAATCAAATTGATGCGGTGCTCAACTCACCCGTCAACATGTTTGCCTGCGGAATTGGGGCGCCCGCCCCTGTTGTACAAGCAGCGAAACAACGGGGCATGACCACTCTTGCCCTCATCGGAAGCCCGCATCACGTCGCCCGGGCCATTGAGGCCGGCGTAGAAATCATTGTTGCGCAAGGTTACGACGCCGGGGCGCATACTGGCCCCATTGGCACGTATTCTCTGGTCCCTCAAATCGTGGAAGCGGCTGGCGACATTCCCGTATTGGTTGCTGGAGGAGTGGCCACCGGTCAACATATTGCAGCAGCGCTTGCGATGGGCGCCCAAGGCGTTTGGATGGGTACCGCTTGGTTACTTTCTGAGGAACATCAAGCCCACATGCACCCGGTTAATCGACAAAAATTGCTCGAGGCTGGGAGTGCGGATACGGTCATTACTCGATCAGAATCGGGGAAAACCTTTCGCCAGATACGGACTGGATGGAGTCAGGCCTGGGAAGCCGAGTCAGCCCCTGCCCCGCTTAAAATGCCCTATCAGGACGTGTTGGTCGGCGACCTGCTGGGCGCCATCGAAGAGCATGATATCGAGCCGCTGATTCATTCCGGCGCGGGTCAAAGTGTCGCCTATTTCAACGAGATCCAGCCTGTTGCAGAGATCATGAATCAGCTGACCAGAGACACATTGAAAGTGTTGAATGCTCAGCAAAATTTTATCAAGGCTTAAATCGTTGAAATTCGGTCAAAACGCGCGAACAAGCAATGGGAAGCCCGAATCGCTAATGACACAACCATGCCCGACCAATGAGCGCCGCGCTCGATGAATGATCGCCGCAAATCGATGGCCTTGCGCCCCGGGTTAAGAGACCTACAACACCCAAACTCGCGTGGACAGCGTCTAGCCGCGCTGCGCCTCAGACTCAGCTGCATGATCTTTTTGATGCTCGGCATCACCCCCACCTTATTTGCTGAGTCACCTGGGACAGTGATCGCCCTGCATGGCATCGCTAAAAGCAGCCAGTCTATGAGCTTTATCACCGAGCAGCTACAGAGATCAGGTTTCGAGGTCTTGAACTTGGACTATGATTCCAGAGGATTTACCCTTGAAGACCTCGAACAGCAGCTCTCGAGGACAATTAGCGAAACAGTCACTGAGGGCACCTTGATACACTTTGTGGGACACTCAATGGGCGGCCTGTTAGCACGTTCCCTGGCGCAATCCCTCGAGCACTACCGCCCTGGCCGGATCGTTCAACTTGGCTCGCCGAATGGCGGCAGCGAAGTGGCGGATCGTCTTAAAGACAATCCCCTGTTTAAAAAATTTTACGGCCCCGCCGGGCAGCAACTGACAACCTTTGATCGAGCAGCCAAGGCAAGCCCACACCGGTCCAAGTTTGATCTCGGTATCATTGCGGGCACGCGTTCTTTAGATCCAATTTCATCGCTCATCATTCCAGGACCAGACGATGGCAAAGTGGCCGTTAGCCGCACCAAGGTCGAAGGCATGACCGATCACATTGAAATTAAAGTGTCTCACCCACGCCTACCCCACTCAGGGCAAGTGGCGGATCAAACCCTTCACTTTTTACTTTACGGCACCTTTGATCGCCTCGGCTCGACCGCTCAAAAGTAAAGCAATAACAACACGCAAGCCTTACTCAAGAAATCTTCAAGGCCGCGTATCGGAGCTAGAGACTGCTTGATAGATCTGCGCCAGCCGCTTCGCTGCTACCGTTGCAGGTAGTTCGCCGGCAAGAACCTCGGCCTCAAGTGAGGCAACCTGTGCCTGTACCTTGGGATGACGTTTTAAGGCATCCATTAGAATCTCTGCCGTTTCGGCCCACATCCAGGTTTTAGCTTGTTCCGACCGATTGGCCTCAAATTCTCCTGACGACTGGAGCTGCGTTTTGAACTCGGCTAAGCAGTCCCAGACTTGATCAATGCCATCCCCCTGCAGAGCGGAGCAAGCCATAACCCTGGGCGCAAATTGCTGCGTCCTCGAGCGCATAAACTGCAGCGCTGAGCGATAATCTGCAACGGTCTGGCGCGCCAAGTCCTGCTGGGTTCCGTCGGCTTTGTTGACAAGCACTAAATCCGCCAGCTCCATAATGCCGCGTTTGATTCCTTGTAAATCGTCGCCACCTCCAGGAGACAACAGCAGCACGAACAGGTCTGTCATTCCTGCGACAGCCGTCTCGGATTGACCAACACCGACGGTTTCAATCAGCACCACTTCATAACCTGCGGCTTCGCACAGCAGCAGCGTCTCCCGGGTTCGCCGAGTAACACCGCCAAGGGTGCTGCCTGCGGGTGATGGCCTGACAAACGCATCTGGGTTTACGGCCAAGCTCGGCATTCGTGTTTTATCACCCAAGATCGACCCGCCGCTTAAAGCCGACGTGGGGTCCACAGCAAGCACGGCTGTTTTTAGGCCCTGTTGGGTGAGCGCGTTACCCAGCACCTCAATGAACGTTGATTTTCCGACACCTGGTGCACCCGAGATTCCCACTCGAAGCGCCCCCCCTGTTTTGGGCATTACCAGGGACAATAACTCGGCGGCCTGATCTTGGTGGGTAAGCTTTGTAGACTCAACCAAAGTGATCGCCTTAGCCAGAGCACGTCGGTCACCCGCGCAGACCTCTCGAGCGAGCGCTTGCATCAGCGGTGCCGAGTCGGCGCCATGCGCCAAATCGAACAATCGCTAAAGGCCTGCAATAGCATCAGTTGCCGCCGAGGGCCGAGTCAACCAAAGCGAGCACCGAAGCGGCAGCCTCCGGAATGTTAGTGCCGGGACCAAAGATTGCAGAGACGCCGCACGCCTTTAGGTCATCGTAATCTTTAGGGGGAATGACGCCCCCACAAATCACCAAGATGTCCTCTGCACCTTGGGCAGCTAGAGACTTGATCAGCTGCGGGACTAACGTTTTATGACCCGCCGCTTGGGAGGACACGCCAATCACATGAACATCATTTTCGATCGCTTGTTGCGCTGCCTCTTCAGGTGTCTGAAACATAGGCCCGACATCAACATCGAACCCGAGATCAGCGAAGGCCGTGGCAATGACCTTAGCGCCTCGGTCATGACCGTCCTGGCCCATTTTGACCACGAGCATCCGGGGACGTCGACCGTGCCGATCTGCAAATGCGTTGATTTCACCTTTGATTCCCATAAATGTTTCATCACCCTCATAGGCGGCGCTATAGACCCCTGTGATCGAGCGGTACTGCGCCTTGTGTCGCCCCCACTTGGCTTCGAGCGCATCAGAGATCTCCCCCACCGTTGCTCTGGCCCGGGCTGCTTCAACCGCCAAAGCCAGCAAATTCGCAGATTCGGTTTGCGCGCCGCTCGCTAAGGCAGCTAGGGCCGCATCGCAAGTTGCTTGGTCCCGACTTTCTCGGACACGGCTCAAGCGTTCGACCTGAGATTCGCGAACCGCAGTATTGTCGATATCGAGCACATCAACATCCGGCTCTACTTCGAGTTGAAATTTATTGACCCCCACGATGACTTCTTCGCCTTGATCAATCCGGGCTTGGCGCAGCGCTGCCGCCTCCTCAATTCTCAATTTTGGCATACCGCTTTCAACCGCCTTGGTCATACCCCCAAGCGCCTCAACTTCATCAATCATCAGCCGCGCTTCATGAACCAGCGAGGCCGTCAAGGATTCGACGTAGTAAGAACCTGCGAGTGGGTCGACAACATGCTTAATGCCCGTTTCTTCCTGAATCAAGAGTTGGGTATTACGGGCAATACGGGACGAAAACGGTGTTGGAAGCGCCAAAGCCTCATCGAAGGAGTTGGTGTGCAGCGACTGGGTCCCGCCCAACACCGCCGACATTGCTTCGATCGTCGTGCGCACAATGTTGTTATAGGGATCTTGACTGGTCAAGCTCACCCCAGAGGTTTGGCAATGGGTTCGCAGCACCAACGAGTTGGCTTGCTTCGGGGAAAACTTCTCAGCCATAAGGGTTGACCACAAAATCCGCGCAGCACGCAACTTCGCAATCTCCATGAAAAAGTTCATGCCAATACCAAAAAAGAAAGACAACCTGGGCGCAAACGCATCAACATCCAGACCTCGATCAACGGCGGTGCGGACATACTCAATACCATCTGCAATGGTAAAGGCAAGCTCTTGAACCGCAGTCCCACCCGCTTCCTGCATGTGATAGCCGCTGATAGAAATTGAATTAAATTTAGGCATGTGCTCGGCGGTATAGCCAATAATATCTGCCACGATCCGCATTGAGGGTTCTGGCGGGTAGATGTAGGTATTACGCACCATGAACTCTTTCAAAATATCGTTTTGTAATGTTCCCGCAAGCGCCGCCGGTCCTACCCCCTGCTCTTCGGCAGCCACAATGTAATTGGCCATAACAGGTAACACGGCGCCATTCATGGTCATGGACACCGACACATCGCCCAAAGGAATTCCGTCAAACAAAATCTTCATGTCTTCGACAGAATCGATTGCAACGCCTGCTTTACCCACATCCCCAACAACCCGAGGATGGTCGGAGTCGTATCCTCTATGGGTCGGCAAGTCGAAAGCAACCGAAAGACCCTGCTGACCGGCTGCGAGGTTACTTCGATAAAATTCGTTAGAAGCCTCAGCCGTTGAAAATCCAGCATACTGCCGCACGGTCCAAGGACGACCCGCGTACATCGTGGCCTTGGGACCTCGCGCGTAGGGATTAAATCCTGGCAAGCTGTCGAGATGTTCGAGCCCCGCAAGATCCTCGGCAGTATAGAGCGGTTTTACAGGGATCCCTTCCGGCGTCTGCCAGGTCAAATCCTCTGGAGAACGCCCTTTAAGCTCCTTGCTTGCTAGCGCTGCCCAGTCCGCCGCTGAAGGCTTTTTTTTATCTTTCAAGATCGACTCCGAAATCCATGACCAAAACGATTGGCACACA
>CAJYBS010000063.1 GCA_913064795.1 uncultured Gammaproteobacteria bacterium | reverse complement strand
GTGAGGACGGGTGGTGCCCGAGGGTACAGGCCGGAAGGCGGCCATCGAGGCCTACGACGTCGGCGGTAAGACCGGCACCGCTCGAAAAATTGGCGATAATGGCTACGACGATACTCGGCATATCGCATTCTTTGCCGGCTTTGCGCCGCAATACGCGCCCCGCTATGTCGGGGTTGTGCTGATCAACGAGCCCCAGACTGAACAGGTCGGAGGTGGCAGTATTGCCGCGCGGATTTTCTCGCGGGTCATGTCGAATGTTCTTAGGCTACTCAGTGTTCCGCCGACGGATACAAGGGAGGCTGTTTAATGTCCCTTGCTCTGCCGCTTTTGTTCCCCGATCACACACTGCCGGATGTTCTTGTTTCTGGAATTTCCCTCGACAGCCGTAAAGTTCAGCCAGGCGATTTGTTCGCTGCATTACCTGGAGAGACATCCGACGGCCGTTGCTTTGTTCAAGATGCTTTAGAAAATGGTGCTTGTGCTGTTGTTTCACCGACGCCCTTGGAGGGAGTTCTTACCGAAGTTCCCCTCGTTGTCATCCCAGAAATTAAGTCTGGCTTAGGAGAGATAGCCAGCACCTTCTACGGGGCGCCATCAGAGCACCTGGAAGTGGCTGCGGTCACCGGCACGAACGGTAAAACATCGGTAACATTTTTGGCAGCCAGCGCGATGGGTTACTTGTCTCGCAGGGCAGGAGTGATTGGCACGCTCGGCGCAGGCCTCATCGGCGATTTGGAAGCCACCGGATTAACGACACCTGATGCGGTGACCTTCCAAGCCTCATTGTCGAGACTGGTGCAAGCCGATGCGGAATTCGCGTTTGTCGAGGCATCGTCTCATGGATTGAGTCAATTTCGTCTTGAAGGGACCCAAATTGGCGTGGCGGTACTCACCAATATGACCCGGGATCATCTTGATTATCATGGGACGCTGTCGGCCTATCGTCAGGCCAAGGCGCGCTTGTTCGAATGGCCAGAGCTTCAGGTTGCGGTGCTCAATTTAGATGACCCCTTTGCGACTGAACTGTCTCAAGGAACGGTTGCTGCAGAGGTCATCACCTATAGTGTTTTGGATCCAACCGCCGATATAGTGATCGAGAGCCCCCAGTTCAATGAGTTTGGAAGTCAGTTCACACTGAAGACGCCGGGGGGCTCCGTTGAAGTGCAAAGCTGTTTGCTCGGGGCATACAATCTGAGCAATCTCGCCGCGGTCGCGGGCCTACTTTATTGCTATGGCGTTGGCATAGAAGACATCGGTGCCGCGCTAAGCCATTGCCAGCCCCCGCCGGGTCGTCTCGAATGCGCGGTACGGTCCGATCGAACCCTTTGGGTTGACTTCGCGCATACCCCTGATGCGGTGGCCCAAGTGCTTAGCACGTTGCGTCAGCACTTCAGTGGCCGCTTAATTTCGGTCTTAGGTTGCGGCGGAGATAGAGATCCCGGTAAACGCTCAGAGATGGGTCGTATTGCAGCCCAGCATAGCGATGTTTGTTTCTTTACCAGCGATAATCCTAGGTCAGAGGATCCTTCAGAAATCATCAATGCGATGTGCGTTGACCTGCCCGAAGCGATGCCTGTCGAGCGATGTCTGGTCGATCGACAAGCTGCAATTTTCGCCGCGGTTCGAGCCGTTGGTGCGGGAGACGTCGGTGTTGTTCTCGGTAAAGGACACGAGCGTTATCAAGAAATTAATGGTACTCGACATCCGTTTAATGATCGCTCAATGATTGAACGCGCTTGGGCCGAAATCGGAGTTGCCTCATGATGGCAGTGCAACCCCACGTGGTGATTGGGCTGGGCGAGTCGGGTTGCTCGGTGGCTCGACGTTTGGCGGCCGAAGATATCCCCTTCTCTGTGGGTGAGGATCATCCATCGGCTTCTGCAATGCGTGAGATGGCGCAACTTCCGAATCCGCCAAGTATCGTCCCGATCTCTGAACTGACCATGAATCCAGGTTCGAAATGGATCGTCAGTCCAGGTGTGCCTTTGTCGCTGCCGAAATTGCGCGAGGCGCCAAAAAATGGGGTGACCCTGACCAACGATGTAGCGCTCTTTGCTGACCGGGCGAAAGCACCATTGGTTGGCATTACTGGCTCAAATGGTAAAACGACGGTGACGTCGATTGTGGAGCATCTCGCCAAACGTCAGATGCCGTCGGTTCGTGTGGGAGGCAATATTGGTACGCCCTGCTTGGATCTTCTCGATGATACTACCGATTGTTATGTGCTCGAGTTATCAAGTTACCAACTCGAATTGGCGCAGGCGCTTCCACTTGAGGTGGGCGCGCTGTTAAATCTTAGTCCCGATCACTTGGATCGATATGCCTCTGTTGACGATTACTATGCAGTCAAAAGTAGTATTTTTACCGGTGCTCGGTTCGGAGTCGTCGGCGAAGCCTGCTTGTCCTACGCCCAAAAGGGCGCTTGCCAATCCCTATCGGTCTTCGCTGAGACCGTAAGCGCTGCTTGTCCCGGTTTTGGTCTCCTCGAGCAGAACGGTCAGGTTCACTTGGCTCAAGGGTCGATGCCGTTACTCGATGTTCAGAAGCTCGGCATAGAGGGTTTAAGCAATTGGCTTAATGTTTTGGCAGCGCTGGCCATTGGAGAATGTCTTGGGCTTGATATGCAGCGCATGACAGCGGATCTGCCTTCTTTTAAGGGGCTTCCGCATCGCTGCCAGCGCATACAGCGTGATGATGGTTGCCGATGGATCAACGATTCGAAAGCAACCAATGTGGGTGCGGCGGTTGCTGCCATTCGTAGTTACAGTGTCTTGGGTTCGTTGATTCTGCTTCTGGGAGGGCAAAGTAAATCCGCTGATTTCTCGGAGCTGAATACAGTTCTTTTGGAGCATAAAACGCTCAAAGCCGTTTTCGCCTATGGGGAGGCTGCTGAAGAGCTTCAGCAAGCCCTGGACGCGGGGTTAAAAGTGATGTGTTTTGAGTCGTTTGAAGACATGGTCGAACGTGCGATAAAACTGGCGAACGCCGGTGATGTCGTCTTGTTATCTCCTGCTTGCGCGAGCTTCGATCAGTTTTCAGGCTATGAAGCGAGAGGTAATTGCTTTACGGCGATGCTTGAGCGAGTTGTCTCATGAGTGCCTTCCGGCTCCACGCTGCCCCAATCGACCGGTGTCCCGTGGATCTTACGGTTTTGCTGTCAGCTTCGATTTTGTTGCTGGTGGGGCTTGTGATGGTGACTTCGGCCTCATCTGAAGTCGCCGCACGGAGTTATGGCCATCCGCTCTTTCTGGCGGGGAAGCATAGCGCGTTTATGATGCTCGGGCTCTTGGTATTGGTTGGTACATTAACCATTCCAATTCGCGTGTGGCAGCGGCTGGGGATCGTATTTTACGGCGTCTCACTGTTGCTTTTGATCTTGGTACTCATTCCGGGTCTGGGAAAAACTGTCAATGGCGCGACCCGATGGATTCCTTTGGGCTTTTTCACGCTCCAAGGGTCTGAATTTGTAAAGTTGTTCTCGATCGTCTTCTTAGCATCTTACCTCGCCAGCCCGACGGTGAGATATCGAGAACAGCTGAGGGCTTATTTGCTGCCCCTCGTCTTGATTGGGGTATTGGTAGCCTTGCTCTTGGTACAGCCCGATTTTGGAGCTTGCGTCGTCATTATGTCCGCCACGCTTGGTATGCTCTTCTTTGCAGGAACGCCCATGAGATATTTTGCCCCGACGGTGATGGCGGGAGGGGTGTTGGTGGGATTACTGATTTTGATCCAACCCTATCGGTTAGCAAGACTCGTTTCTTTTACAGATCCCTGGGCGCATCAGTTTGAGGGCGGGTATCAGCTCACCCAAGCGCTGATCGCGATCGGTCGAGGAGAATGGTTTGGTTTAGGCCTTGGCAACAGCGTTCAAAAGCTATTTTTCCTGCCCGAAGCGCACACGGATTTCCTTTTTTCGATCATGGTAGAAGAGCTGGGGATCTTGGGTGCTTGTTTGGTGCTACTTGGATTTACGTTGCTTGTGGTGCAAGGCTTGATGATCTCCAAGCGCTGCGCCCAAGCTGGATTTAGTTTTCATGCACACCTTGCGGCAGGTATTTCTTTGCTGATCGGCGTGCAGGCATTGATCAACCTGGGTGTTAATCTTGGGTTGCTTCCGACCAAGGGTTTAACTTTGCCGCTCATGAGTTTTGGTGGCAACAGCCTTTTGGTGTCGTTGCTCCTCGTAGGATTACTTCTTCGGCTGGACTGGGAGCGGCGTAACGCCCCTGCTGCGCCTAGAAAAGGTAAGGGGGTATGAGATTGATTGCAAATCAAATTCCGTCACCCTCGAGAAAGGAAATGCGGCGCATCGAGCACGTGCATTTTGTCGGCATTGGCGGCGCCGGGATGTCTGGTATCGCAGAGGTTCTGCTGCATCAAGGCTATCGCATCTCGGGATCCGACCTTAAAGGTGGGGAAGTCACTTCTCGATTATCGGGTCTAGGGATACGGGTGTTTGAAGGCCATCGAGCGGAGCATGTAGAGGGTGCAGATGTGGTGGTGGTTTCTAGCGCTGTGGCTCTGGATAATGCTGAAGTGAATGCCGCACGTTCGTCGCGTATCCCGATCATCCGCCGGGCCGAAATGCTCGCAGAATTAATGCGCTACCGACACGGCATTGCGGTTGCTGGTACCCACGGCAAAACAACAACGACAAGCTTGGTGGCTTCCATTTTCCATGAAGCGGGACTCGATCCTACGTTTATTATTGGTGGTCTATTAAATCGGGCAGCAAGTAATGCTCAGTTGGGTCAGGGGCAATACATGATTGCTGAAGCCGATGAAAGCGATGCGTCGTTTCTACACCTCCAGCCGATGGCCGTCATATTGACCAATGTGGACCGAGACCATCTGGACAATTTTGAAGGGAGTTTTTCAAAGCTCCAAGATGCATTTCTAGCCTTCGTTCATAACCTCCCATTTTATGGGTTGTTAATCGCCTGCGAGGACGATCCGATCGTGGCCTCAATGCTGCCGGCGGTTATGCGACCTATAAAAACCTATGGATTCTCAGATGATGCTGATTACCGAATTTTAAAGTGGCAGCAACAAGGCCAGCTCAGCCAATTTGAAGTAGCCCGTCCAGATCGAGAACCGAATTTGGTGATTGACTTGTTGCTGCCCGGTCGCCATAACGCGCTCAATGCGGTTGCGGCTATTGCGGTTGCTTGTGAGGAGGGCGTGCAGGACGCGGCGATACAGCAAGGTCTGGCTCAATTTAGTGGTGTGGGTCGTCGGTTTGAGGTGCTCGGTGATTGCTGGGTGGGTCAACGTCAAATGCTCTTGATCGATGACTACGGGCATCACCCCACCGAGGTTCGCGCAACGATTGACGCGGTTCGGGATGGATGGCCGGGTCGACGGCTGGTGATGGTCTATCAACCCCATCGGTATTCCAGAACGGCGGCGCTTTTCGAAGAATTTGTGGCTGCGCTTGCGCAGGTTGACGTTCTGCTGATCTCGAATGTGTATGCAGCGGGTGAAGAGATTATTTCAGGTGCTGAGGGACAAGATCTCTATCGAGCGCTTCAGTCAAGCGGGATAGACACACTCATTTGGCTGTCTGATTTGGCGGCTGCTTCGGTGACGCTTGAGTCATTGATTGAAGATGGAGATGTGGTATTGACCCAAGGTGCGGGAGACACGGCAAAGCTTGCTCGATCCCTAGCCGATCTTTGGCAGCCGGGAGATGCGGCATGAAGCCCTGGCGCACTCAATGTAAGGCATTCGCAGTGGTGATCCTCAGCTGTGTTTTTTGCCCCCCAGTCTTTGGAGACGGTTTTGGTGCTCGCTCTTCTGAAGACTCTGAGATTCGGTACTGGGTCATTCGCGGCGACGTGAGTGAGGGTCAAAGTGCCGATATTCGGGCGCAACTCTTGAGTCTGGGCTTGGCTGCAACTGATATTGATCGGGTCCGCGAAGTCATCACGTCGCTGGATTGGGTCGCTGCTGCCGAAGTCACCTTCAATTGGCCCGATGAGCTGATCGTTCAGGTTCAGCCAGAGCAGGCGATCGCCTATTGGAATGATTCGGGTTACATCAATCAGGAAGGTGCAGTTTTTCAGTCTAACTTTCACGGCGGTTCGGATTTGCCGCATTTGTCCGGCCCGGAGGATGACATCGATGAAGTCATGCGGCGTTATTTAGAGATCCGAAGGGCGATGCCGGGACGTGCACTCGCTGAGGTGGAGGTCAGAGCCCGGGGCGCGGTCGCCTTTGAGCTAGAGGAGGGCTGGCAGGTCCTGCTGGGGAGCGACGAAATTAGCCAGCGTTTGAAGCGAGCCGTGATTGTGATTGATCGATTAGAGCGAATGGGTATCCAACCAGGAATCACCAAGATTGATGCTCGTTATACCGATGGCGTCGCAATTAATGGGCCGATTCCCACAACCGAACAGTTGTTAACCCAACGTGAGAACCCTAGAAAAGGTAAAGAGCTATGAGCAAGGCCAGACAGAATCGAATGATAGTGGGTCTAGATATCGGTACGTCCAAAGTGGTGGCGATTGTTGGTGAGATTAACCCTGAAGGTAGGTTAGAGATTATTGGGTTGGGTAGTCATGCATCTAAAGGGCTTAAAAAAGGCGTGGTGGTTAATATTGATTCCACGGTCCAATCGATTCAAAGAGCCATTGAGGAAGCTGAACTGATGGCGGGATGTCAGATCCAGTCGGTTTTTGCTGGAATCGCTGGCAATCATATCCGGAGCATGGGCTCCCATGGCATCGTCGCTATCCGGGACCGAGAGGTCTTTCAGCCAGATATCGATCGCGTGATCGATGCGGCCCAGGCCGTAGCAATTCCAGCGGATCAAAAAATTCTTCATATTCTGCCCCAGGAATTCATTATTGATTCACAAGAGGGCGTTAAGGAGCCGCTGGGAATGTCGGGTGTTCGTCTCGAGGCGAAGGTGCATCTTGTAACCTGCGCAGTCAACGCCGCCCAAAATATTGAAAAATGCATCAAGCAGTGTGGTCTTGGCGTCGACGACATCATTCTAGAGCAGTTGGCCTCAAGCTATTCGGTCTTAACGGATGACGAAAAAGACTTAGGGGTCTGCTTAGTCGATATCGGGGGCGGTACCTCGGATATCGCGATTTTCACAGAAGGTGCGATCAAGCATACGGCGGTCATCCCGATCGCGGGCGACCAAGTGACCAACGATATCGCGATGGCGTTGCGGACCCCAACTCAAAACGCTGAAGAGATCAAAATCAAGTATGCCTGTGCCTTGGCCTCCATGGCCGGCGAAAATGAAACGATCAAGGTCCCGAGTGTTGGGGAACGAGAAGACCGAAGTCTGTCCCGTCAAGCGTTGGCTGAAGTGGTGGAGCCTCGCTATGAAGAACTCTTCACCCTGATTCAAACTGAGTTGCGAAGAAGCGGATTCGAAGAGCTGATTGCTGCGGGCATTGTCCTAACGGGAGGCACTTCGAAGATGGAGGGCGTCGTTGAATTGGCCGAAGAAATATTTCACATGCCCGTCAGCATCGGGAAACCAAAAAATGTATCTGGATTGTCTGACATTGTTAGAAATCCAATCTATGCCACTGCAGTCGGGTTGTTGCAGTACGGCGCTTCACAGGGTGTAGGTTCTGGTAACTCGCGCGCGACCGTGGTCGCTGGCGATTCTGTCTGGACCAAAGCAAAACAGTGGTTACTGGGAACAGAGTCTTAAAATCGATGAAAATCATAAATCTGGAGATGATCTTATGTTCGAATTAGTTGATAACCAGCCGCAACATGCGGTTATAAAAGTCATCGGTGTAGGTGGCGGTGGGGGTAATGCCGTGCAACACATGGTTGATCATCAGATTGAGGGTGTCGATTTTGTCTGCGCCAACACAGATGCCCAAGCCTTGCAAAGACTGACCGCACGAACGTTATTGCAGTTAGGCTCTGATATCACCAAAGGATTGGGTGCGGGCGCAAATCCAACCATGGGTAAGAGTGCGGCGTTAGAGGATAAAGAACGGATAGAAGAGGTGCTCGACGGTGCC
>CAJYBS010000062.1 GCA_913064795.1 uncultured Gammaproteobacteria bacterium | reverse complement strand
CTGGCGGGTGGGTTACCGGTGGTGCTTCAGGCAGCGGGGTGAGTGGATCGTTTGGTCCTCGCGACTGGGCTGCAAGGGGCGCAAGTTTGAGGTGAAATGGGTCCTGGGGGTGGGGAGGCGACGGTTGAGAAAATCGCGATATCAGCGGTGATGGCTGGATGTCTACCAGACCATATGCCAGTTGTCTTGGCAGCGATCAACGCGATCTTACAGCCGGAATTTGATCTCACCGAAATGCAGGCCACCACTCACTGTACAGCGCCTCTGATCATTGTGAATGGTCCAGCGCGCTTTGCTTGCGGCGGCATTGCTAGCGGATTTGGTGCGCTTGGGCCTGGATTCAGAGCCAATGCAAGTATCGGTCGGGCGGTGAGACTCGCGATGCGCAATATTGGTGGGGCTAAACCGGGTGTCTCGGATATGGCGCTTCTGGGGCATCCGGGAAAATTTACCTACTGTCTGGCCGAGGATCAGGAATCGAGCCCCTTCGAACCGCTGCATGTCGCGCTTGGGTACGATACCGAGCAGAGTGCTGTGACGGTTTTAGGTGCGGAGGCGCCGCATTCGGTCATGTACTCAGGTGATGCGGACAGTCCCGATGACCATTTGCGCTTACTTGCTGCATTGGCAATTGGTTTGGGTAACCTAGCCACCAATAATGCCATTCTCACCGGCGGTGCAGCGACTGTGATCCTGAACCCAGAACATGCGGCCATTCTTGAAGCAGGGGGTATGTCTCGGTCAGACATTTGTCAAGCATTGTTCGAGCGCTGTGGTCATACAGCTGAAGCGATACGCGAAGTCAATCCAGGATTTGCAAGGGAGTCAAAGTCTCAATCCTTTAGACGCTGTTTTCACGATCCGAGCCAGATCATCGTGTTGGTCGCGGGAGGCAGTGGGCTTTATTCGATGGTCATGCCGTCGTGGTGCGCCGGTGCCCACCGCAATGCAGCAGTAACCCAAGAGATTCTCCTGAACGATTTCTGCGAGATTCCAGTCTGATTGAAGCGAACGGGTTCGGGAAAGGATGATCTTGATCGGTTGCGCATTTGAACTCAGACAGGGCAATGACCCGGGTCAGAGTTAGGGACAGGTCAGCGATGTTACTCAGAGCTAAATGGCGAAATAGGGGCCAGAGACCTGGCTGAGCGAACTCAGTAAAATAAACAAAGCACCCGCATTTCAACGCTGGTGCGAAATTGTTCCGCTGATGCTGGGTCAGGATTGGCGAAGGCACAATGGGGTGTCCAATAGGGCAGTCCGCGCTCTTCTTGGCGGCTGTCATACGTCCTAAAAATCAGCACTTCTTCCTCGGTCATATTGGGGAAGGTATACCACCGGTAGGCTTGTTTTTGATTCGGCGGCTGCAGTAAAAAGGTCTCGAACGCCAGAGTCTCTCCAGCGTATTCATTGACGGTGCGCCGTTCTAGCGCATGGTGGGGGACCGATCGAGCGTCCGCAATGGCTAGGGGGAAATCAGGATTTACAGGGCCTGTATTCCGCCAAAATTGGAGCATTAAAAGTCGTTTTGCAGCATTGAGTTCCTTGTAGCTGATCCCTGCGGCTTCCAGACAAGGCGCGAAGAAGGTGCCATAAGGCCGAGCCGGATTGAGAACCATCGGCCGATAATCGTCCGTGAAATCTGAATGCGCGATTTGGATTGGAAGGTGATCGTCATGGCGGCTGGCTTCAGCAGGTCCTCGGAGGATCGCTGGGTATCCAATGACCGCATCACAGTGGGAGAATCGTTGAGCGAGTTGCATGATTTCACGTTGGTGGGTGCGATTGATTGCTTCTTCATCACGCCAGTCTATGATGCTCGAACGGTGGCGCTGAAGGGTAAATCCCACTTCCGAAAAATCCAATTGTGCGAGCGCTTGACGCCCGTCCTGGAGTGTTTCCAGGTGGGGTAGGATCGATTCATCGTGATCGAGGTAATGGAGGGTAACCGGTTTCATTGACGAAGCCTTTGAGGTTTTTCGCGTTTTACGGACGTAGTGTAGACTACTCCCTTTCCGGTCTAAAGACAGCTGCCATAGATCGAGAAGCAGTTACCCTGGTTTAGAGCGTGTCGTTGAAACAGCATGGGTGCAGCGCTTTGACTTTGTAAAACCTAGGGCGTTCTGGCGTTGTTCTATGATCGACTCGGCCAGCGTTGATGTCTCTGAAATCAACGTGCAGGAAGTGCTGAAACAGAGATGATTGAACCTTGATGGACACATCAGATGATCGAATGCGATTAGTGATGGTTGTTGTTGATGGTTGCTATTGATGGTTGTTATTGATGGTTGTTATTGATGGTTGTTATTGATGGTTGCCACAACAAATTAAAAGGATGGCAAGGAGACGAAGAATATCATGGCAGGAATGATTGTTGATTGGATAGGTTATAACGCGTCGAGTAGACCAGGGCATACGGCGATGATCGAATTACCCTCTCAGCGACGCTGTACCTATGCGCAGATGCATGATCGGGTTGGAAGCGTAGCGACTTGGCTGCAAAATCTGGGCGTGGGGCCTGGCGATCGGGTGGGTGTGCTTGCACTCAATTCATTGGATACCATGGACATCGTGTTTGCAACTTGGCGCATCGGAGCGGTTCATCTGGCGCTTAATTTTCGTCTAACGGCGCCCGAACTCGATTTTATTATCGGCGATGCAGAACCCTCTGTTGTTATTTTCGATGTTGAATTGTCAGAGACTGTGGAGGCGCTCACGGTTGATATCCCACATCTTGTCAGTACTGAGGGAAGGGGCGCTGAATCCGAGTTTGAATCAGCGATCATTGGGTTGACTCCGATCCTAGAGATGGTGCCGCTCAAGCCTGAAGATCAGTGTATGTTGATGTATTCTTCCGGAACCACTGGCTTGCCGAAGGGGGTCATCATGACCCACGGCATGATGGTTTGGGCTCGAGTGAATGCCAGCAGTATGTACTGCAACCCAGATATGGTGGGTCTAGCAGTGATGCCCTTGTTCCACATTGGCGGTTTACAAGTTTTTACCTGCCCGGCGCTGTTCTACGGTGGCACTGCGGTGATTATGCGCACTTTTGATCCCGGCTTAGCGCTGAACGCTTTTTCAGATGAAGCCCTAGGAATTACGCATTTCTTGGGTGTGCCCGCAATTTTCAATGCATTGCGAGATCACCCGGGCAACGCTGAGGCGACATTCGATGGCCTGAAGGTCTGCATCGCTGGCGCGGAAGCCGTCCCTGAGGTGCTGGTGAATTGGTGGTATCAGCGAGGCCTGGTCATTCAAGAAGGCTACGGTATGACCGAAAACATGGCCAGTTGCTGCATTCTCGGTTACGACGATGTTCCCGGGAAAGTGGGTTCTGCCGGCAAAGCCCTACGTCACACCGAGATCCGGATTGTGAAAGAAGATGGATCAGATGCTGCGCCATCGGAGTCAGGTGAGCTTTGGTGTCGAGGTCCTGTTGTTACGCCTGGGTATTGGCGCAGACAGGATGCCAACGATGAGACATTCGTTGACGGATGGCTGAGAACGGGGGATATCGCCAGTCGCGATGAGGAAGGTTACATTTTTATCGAAGATCGACTGAAAGACATGTATATCTCCGGCGGCGAAAATGTCTACCCGGCAGAAGTTGAAAATGTCCTCTATGAGCTTCCGCAGATTCGTGAAGTTGCGGTAATTGGTGTGCCGGATGAGCAGTGGGGCGAAGTGGGTTGTGCTGTAGTCGCTCTGCAGGCCAACCAAGGGATAGCTGGGGCAGAGATTAAACAATTCACGCGTGATCGGTTGGCCCGGTTTAAACAGCCCAAATACGTCGTGTTTACTGATGCATTACCCCGCAACGCGACGGGAAAGGTTCAAAAATTTATCTTACGCAATGATTTGGATCTCTCGAGCGCAGAATGATGGCGGCAATCGAGCGTTTGATCGCGCTTTTTGAGATTGAGGGCCAGCAAGCTTATATCGGTGAGCCAGTGAGTCAATGGTCGCACGCATCGCAAGCCGCTGAGGCTGCGCTGGGGGCGGGTGCCTCGGAGGCGGTGATTCTGAGTGCGCTACTGCACGATATCGGCCATTTGCAATATCAGCACAGCGAGAAAATGGGCCGATACGGGGTTCGCGGTCATGAGCGGCTCGGTGCTTACTATCTCAATACACTCGGGTTTTCATCGGTCGTTGCAGAGTTGGTTGGATTGCATGTCGATGCAAAACGTTATCGAGTCGCGAAGGACGCGTCCTACGCCGGGATGCTGAGCCCCGCCAGCAAGCGGACTTTAGCGTTTCAAGGCGGCGCGATGACTCCGCTTGAATGCAAGGGTTTTGAGTCATCGCCTTTTTTTTGTGAGGCGCTTCAATTACGACAATTCGATGAAGCGGCAAAGCGCGTTCAGCGGCCACAAAAACCGCTGGTGCAGTTTGAAGCAATCCTTTCGAATCACCTACAAGCACAGCGGCTTGATGATCGTCTTTTGCTTGACTTTCATGCGCTCGGGTTTGCGGTCCTTAAGCGACGGCTGCCGGCTGATGCGATGCCGCTCTTAAGAGAAGAAATTTCAACGCTGGCAGCGCATAAGGGCCCGGCGCGCTGGATGACCTACTTTGAGCAGTCCGTTGGGGGTGCCTCAATGCCATGCCGGATCGAGTACTTGCTCGATGATGCACCGCGACTGTCCGAATTGCTGGAGGGGCCCGCTTGGCTGAACTTGGCCAGCCAGTGTTTGGGTGAGCCAGCGGTTTTGTTTAAAGAGAAGATCAACTTTAAACTCCCCGGGGGGCGGGGATTTAAGGCGCATCAGGACGCCCCGGCCTTCGATTTGTTTGGTCAAAGTGAACACGTCACTATTATGTTGAGCTTAGATCCCAGTACGCTTGAGAACGGCTGCCTGGAAGTAGGGCAGGGTTCTGGACGGCAGCGGCGTTTACCCCAAGCTGCTGACCTGACGTTGGATGCTCAAACAGAAGCAAGTCTGTCATGGCTGCCGCAGCCTACTGACATCGGCGATGTGATGATTTTTGATGGTTTTCTTCCCCATCGCTCCGGGGCGAATCAGACGAATCTTCCTCGACGCGCAATCTATGCAACTTACGCCAAGGCCAGGGAGGGTGACCACCGAGAGACCTACTTTCGGCGCAAACGTGTCGAATTTCCACCCGAACAAGAGCGGGTTCCTGGTAGGGATTACCCAGGCGGGGTGTTTAACGTGGGTAATCCGATCCGATAGTAGGGCTCAGGGTGCGATACTTTTGGGTTGATTCGGGCGTTGTTCTGAAATCTTCTTTAAATGAGCCGTTGCGATCAACAAGACCAGGCAGACGAGGGTCAGTGTGGCCAATGCCAGGGTGAAGTTCCCAGTCGCATCGTAGAAAAGACCCAGGGTAACCGGACCCAAAACACCGCCCACTTCAGCGGCGGAAAAAAACAACCCGCTTGCCAACCCTGCATTTTTCTCTCCGATTCCCGGCAATTCGACCAAAGTCAGTATCAGGACGGTCATCATGCTGGAACGGGCGATGCCCTGAAGCAACAGCCCGCTGAATTGAAGCGGCGTTTCGCTGAACTGAAGCAGGAGCGTGGCCAAAGCCGCGAGTGCGGTCAGAGCGAGCAAAATGGGAAACCGTCGACCTGGCGTCGCTAGTCGGGGAATGGTGAGTGACCCCAGAATACCGATGACCGTTGGAATCGCTGCCCAGTATCCTGCTTCGATCAGGGTCATACCGGTATTTTTGAGGATTTCGGGTAGCCAATTATTGAGACCATGATTGACAAGAAAAACACCGATGCTCATGAGCAAGATGATTCTCACCGCGGGTTGTTGGAGCAGCGCTTTAATCGCTGGAAGCTGCGGTGTTGGGTCTGTTTGGCTGAGGGTTTCAGAGGCCCGCATTCGGCTATTCGTCGCGATCAAGTACCAACCTACCGCGATCGATAACGCTATTATTGCGTTTAAAGTCATTAGGTTACGCCATGAACCTAAAATAGGAAGTAGAAAAGAGTGGGTCAGCGTCAGTGAAACAATGCCACCGATTGCGGGCCCTGTCATGTAGATTCCCATCGCCAGCCCGCGAGATTGTCCGTGGAACCAACGGGTAATGATTTTCGGCGCGCCAGCCGACACAATGGGTCCTCCCACGCCAAAGAGCATCACCGCTAGGAGCATGCTCATGTAGTCTTCGGCAACGCCCCGGAGCAGCGCCGATAGGCCAATAAAAAGAACGCCGAGGGTTAATGCGTACCGTGATCCGACGCGATCTAAAAGCATACCGCCGGGCACCGCAAACACAATATAGGTGAGCTGCCAAATCCCCATAATGCTGCCCATCGCAGTGTGTGAGATTCCAAGGTCTGCCTCGATCAAGGGAACGAGCGGCGCGAGGCTGGTTGCTGTGAGTCCAAATGCGAGATAGCAGCTCCAGACACCAAAAAGGATAATCCAGCGGTAAATAGTGACATCCTAATCTTGGTGCGTGTAAAGGTTATCACAAATAGCCAGACCCCAGGCAGTGCCATTCCTATGTTACAGTGCCCAAAAAGGACGGTGTACCGATGTTTTATGGCTGGAGACTGGTCGCCGGATTGTTCGTCATATTAGCGTTCAGTTCAGGGCTGGGATTTTATAACCATGCGGTGCTGATTCAGTCCTTGGCGGCGACCGGTCGTTATACCATCGAGGTGGCTTCCTCCGCGGTATCGGTGTTTTTCGTGGTCAGCGGTATTGCGGGCCTTGGGCTTGCGCCACTGCTTGACCGATTTGACGTCCGTTGGATCATTGTCCCTGGCGCTTTGCTGGCGGCATTTGGTCTTTGGTGCATTGGCTCGATCAGCGAAACTTGGGAACTCTACGGTGTTTATGCGCTCTTCGGTCTCGGTTTTAGCGCCTCTGGACTTTTGCCAGCAACAACCCTGATCTCTCGCTGGTTTGTGATTCAGCGCGCCAGAGCGTTATCGATTGCCTCAACTGGGCTTTCGGTGGGTGGAATGTTGATTACGCCGATCTCGGCCTATTGGGTCGGGGACCTCGGGCTGCCAAGGGCGGCCTCGTTCCAAGCATTGCTGTACCTCCTGGGAGTGGTGCCCGTGACGCTTTGGCTACTTCGATCTTTCCCCGCTGACCTGGGGCTCATGCCGGATGGCGCTGCATGGCAGGAGACTCCCGCTGCGCAGGATGGGGTTCACTTTGCAGTCGCCGTGAAAGACCCATTCTTTGTTTGGTTCAATCTTTCGTACATCTGCCTTATGGCTTCTCAGGTTGGCGCCATTGCTCATCAATATGGGCTGATAACTCAGCGACTTCCCGAGCAATGGGTGGCAATCGCTCTGACAGTGTTACCCCTGGCCAGTGTCATTGGACGATTGGCGGGAGGATTTTTGTTAGACAAACTACCGGTACAGGGTTTCACTTTGGTGATGATGTTGGCCCAGGCATTTTCCTTGGGGCTGCTCAGTCTGAGCGAAACGATTGCTGGGATGCTTTTGGGATTGGCGATACTCGGTATCACCGTGGGTAACCTATTAATGCTGCAGCCTTTGATCATTGCGGCACGTTACGGATTACGGAGTTACAGTCGGCTCTTTTCCTGGGCGAATCTGTTTAGTGTACTAGGTGTTGCAGCTGGACCTGGTCTTTTGGGATGGCTGTTTGGCTGGTCAGGAAGTTATGCGGTTCCCTTTATGGTGGCGGCCGGGCTCGCTGGGCTGGCGGGTTTGACATTCTGCTTTTGTTTGGGATCTCAACTGGAGCATGAAAGTGTTGGCGCCTAACATCGAAGTCCTAGAAAGCGGAAGGTTAGCAGGAGGCAGTGATCCAGTAGCTTGACTTACAGTGGATTACCCGAAAAAACTCCGTTGAGTGCCTAGGGCCGTCGGGGAAGCTAACCTGAGGGATGTTAGGGTGTGCAATTGCGCAGGACTGACTGGAGCGACTGGCTATCGGATTGAGCGATAGTTCATTGTGAAAATGCCAGGTGCCAAGTGCCAAGTGCCAAGAGCAAAGAGCAAAGCGCAAAGTAAAAGCATGTGAAGG
>CAJYBS010000061.1 GCA_913064795.1 uncultured Gammaproteobacteria bacterium | reverse complement strand
AAAGCCAAGGACTGATCACTTTTCATGTGATTCCACTTCATCCTCGACTGCGATAGACTCTAGCCCATATCAAACCAGAGTGAGTCACATGAGCGAAGCAGTATCAACCCCAGAAAACCAGGCCGAACCGATTCCGAACTTTAAGCGTCCGGGAGACGGAGAAAACCTCATCACTGGGGAAATCCCTGATCCATTGACGATACCCCTCGAGTCCATCAATCCAGTCAGCGCGAGACTTTTCAGCGAAGATCAGCATTGGGATTTTTTTAAACGTCTACGAGACGAAGACCCGATCCATTTCAATGAAACTGAACTTGCAGGTCGGTTCTGGTCATTAACCCGCTATGAAGACATCAAGAAAGTCGACTCGGACCATCAGAATTTTTCATCGGCCCATGGCATTACATTGGGGTTTCCGATTGATGCCGAGCTTCCGGAAGGTGCACTCAATGTCAGCATGTTCATTGCGATGGATCCGCCAACGCACGATGTCCAGCGCAAAACAGTGTCACCCGTGGTTGCACCCAGTAATCTCGCCAATCTCGAGTCGCTGATCAGGGAACGCACTGGAAACGTCCTCGACAGCCTTCCCGTGAATACTCCTTTTAATTGGGTCGACCTCGTCTCGATTGAACTCACCACTCAAATGCTTGCAACCCTATTCGACTTTCCCTTTGAGGACCGTAGAAAGCTGACCCGCTGGTCCGATGTCGCAACCGCAGTGCCCGGTGCCGGCGTTGTGGAAACAGAGGAGCAACGGCGAGCCGAGTTGATTGAATGTCTGCAGTATTTCACCCAACTATGGGAAGCCCGAAAAGCCAATCCTGGAAGCGATCTGGTCTCAATGCTGGCCGTGGGTGAAGAGACAAAAAACATGGAGCCCCTAGAATTCCTAGGCAACCTGATATTGCTAATTGTTGGCGGCAACGACACCACACGAAACTCGATGAGCGGCGGCGTCTATGCCCTCAACAAGTTCCCGGAGGAATTCGCGAAACTCAAGGCGAATCCAACCCTGATCCCGAATATGGTCGCTGAAATTATCCGGTGGCAAACCCCACTCGCCTATATGCGACGTACAGCAAACGAAGACATCGAGCTATCTGGCAAATCCATCAAAGCCGGAGATCAGCTCCTGATGTGGTATGTCTCGGGCAATCGCGACGAAACAGTTTTTGAGCGACCGAATGACCTGGTGATCGATCGAGCCAATGCACGGGCACACCTGAGCTTTGGATTTGGCATTCACCGTTGTATGGGCAATCGTCTCGCCGAGATGCAGCTGCGTATTTTATGGGAAGAGATATTGAAGCGCTTTGATGACGTCAAGGTATTGGCCGAGCCCGAACGAACCTATTCGTCTTTTGTCAAAGGCTATACCGATATGATGGTGACCTTAACGCCCAAGGCCTCATAGTTTTCGCTAATGCGACCGAGTGATCCATGTAGTAAGGACGATCAACTGCTAATTCTGTGAGAAAAAGGGGAACCCCATGCACATCGGACTCTTCGGAATCAACATGGGTTATCTCGCCCAACCACAGCGTGCGAAGGTCATCGCCCAACATGCAGAGGCGCTGGGGTTTGAATCTCTCTGGACTGGCGAACATGTGGTTCTTCCTGACCCGAGGGAGGCGCCCTCGCCCGCAGAGCCAGAAACGGCCATGGCCCATCCGCCTGCATTTTTAGCCTTCCTGGCGGGCGTAACGTCAAGCATCAAGTTGGGCACGGGCATCACCCTGATCGCTCAACGTAACCCGTTAGTGCTCGCCAAAGAGATCGGAACCCTCGATCTGGTCAGCGAAGGACGCCTACTCTTTGGTATTGGTGCCGGTTATCTGCATCAAGAGTTTTCCGCCCTAGGCATTGACTTCGATTCCCGCGGACCGAGAACCGATGAATACATCGATATTATGCGCACACTATGGCGTGACCCTCAGCCTCGTTTTCAAGGGCAGTTCTACCAGTTTGAAAACATCCAAGCACAGCCCAGACCCACCCAACCCGAAGGTCCACCGCTTCATATCGGGGGGGCCAGTCCTGCAGCGCTGCGCAGGACTGTGACCCAGGGCCACGGATGGTATGGCTTTGCGATGAATGTTGAAACAACCGCAAAAACCCTCAAGAACTTACGAGCGGCCGAGGCGAAGTTTGAACGACCAGACTGGTTGGGAGACATTGAAATCAGTGTAACGCCGCCCAAACCACCCACCCGAGGGATGATCGATGATTATCGGGCCCTTGGCGTGGATCGAGTCATTCCGATGCTCGGGTTTTACCCTCAAGAGACACTAATGCGTGACCTCGAAGCTATGGCGGACGAGATGATCGACCGGTGACCCTCCAACTCGGCCGTCAAAATACTCGGGGCCCTAGTCCTTAGTCCTTAGTCGAGGCCAAGTTCTGGGAGAAAATACGAATGACTCAAACGACGCCTTGCCGAGCTATTGGGTCTTGCAATCTGTCCAAAACATCGCAGATCACAACAGACGTCCTTGCCCAACAGAGTCTGGCGAAGCCCTATGACTGCTGACTTTAAAAGTGCCCGACAACCGTAAGCTTACACAACCAGTCTAATCGACATCCATTGAACCGGCTTTCCCGTTGCTTGCGAGGGCAGTATCCTGTTAAGTCGCCAGTAAGATGAGCGGCTTCAAACCTCAGATCCCTGGCCCGAGTACTGGCGCTCAGCCAGAGGCCCGCTCAAAGAGATAGCCGTTCCTCGGAGACGGATTACTCGCGACATCCCGGTAGACCCTTTCAAGCCCGGCCCCATCACTGACAACTTTTAGATCACACCAAGCTACTGCATGGCAGATAAACCCAGCCCACTGCTCGGCCAGTTCAGCACGAAACCGGTCCTGCCCCCCCTCCTTAATCATTTTTTCAGCCTGGGAAGGCGCAAAAAATGGTGTGGGCTCTGCGCCAGGCAGAGGCACCCGCTCACCCGGTTCCGCCTCATAGTGTGTGATACCCACTAGGCTACTGTGGCGCAGTTGGTCGGCGAATCGCCTATGAAGTCGGGCCCTTACGGCTGAGTTACCCGCAATATCAATCAAAGCGGCTGGCTCAACCGAGAGCTGTTCCAGTGCTTCATACGCGATGACACTTTGATAGACTCCCAGGCTTTGAACGAAATCCAAATTAGGCTTCGACGTAAGACCAACGACCTTGACGTTATGAAAACGATTCAAAAGGTAAGCCAAACTCATCGCCGTCTTTGAAGATGCACTTGTCAAAAGAACACTCTCGGCAGAAAAATACTCAGCATCCTTCAATTGTGCAGCAAGCAAAAACGCCGTTGTGAACAGCGGGTTGAGCAGCATTCTCATTCGATCTTCTTCCGGCGGGAACCCCAATTCAGGCGTTGCCAAACTGTACTGGTTGTAGGCTTGTGGCAGCGCACGTCGATGTTCGGCTTGGCAGACAAATCCGTGAGGACTCACTTTGCCCGGCTCCACACGAAGATGACTCGCCATGGGAAAATAACCATAAAAACGCTGCCCCACATGAAGCGTCTCGACATCGCTCGCGACAACCGTACCGAACCCCCAAACGGGTATTTGTCCCCAGGGCAACGCCTGAGGAAAAAATTGCCAGTAGCCAATCTGGTCCCCGGCAACGCCGTAGGTGATATTATTGGCGGTGAGCGCAAACGCATCGACAGACAACAGTGCCTCACCCTTCTTAAGCGGCGCTTCTATCGCGCCGACGTACCCAGAATCAAAAGAAGTTTTGTGTAAATCCTCTCGATCCACTCGAAAACTAAACGCTGACATAGCATCACTCCTGCTCGACTTCTACGGGTCACTCTTCTCGAACCCGGGCTTCACACCTTAACCTTACTCGGTTCAATGATCGCCGCCTTTGAATAGAAACCCTTCTTGATATTAGGTTGGCTCACGGTTGGTGGAGGGCTTCACCCCGCAGATCGAAATGCCTTAGAACCAACAGGCCGATTCAAAAATACCTCGTATCGCTTCACTCTACCTTCTTTTTTAGCGTCCTAAGCACCATCCACCGATCTTACAATAGGCTGCTCCCCTAGGAACCAGTCTAGCCCATTGTGGAGGCCCGCTGGCAATGATAACGTCCGATCTCAAAGCAAAAGCAGCCAAAAACCGTTTTAAACCAGCAAGGAACCCCCATGATTGATTTGTCCAACAAGGTCGCTGTCGTAACCGGTGCAAGTAAAGGCATCGGTAAAGGCATCGTTGAAGGCTTGTGTGAATACGGCTGCACCGTCTATTTCACCGGACGAAGTTCGCAAGACGTATCGCCGCCGCTGCCCATGACCCTTGAGGCGACGAAAGCATCCGCTGAATCACTAGGGGGCACTGCCATCCCTATTTGTCTGGATCATAACGACGACGAAGCGGTGCGCGCCTTGTTTCAGCGTGTTGACAAGGAGCAAGGGCGCCTCGACATTCTCGTTAACAATGTCTATCAAATCCCCAACCCGCCAGCCATGAACAAAGGCTTTTGGGAGCATCCGATTCCTGTTCGGGATGATCAATGCTTGGTCGGGTTACGCGGCTACTATACCGCCAGCGTTTTTGCCGCCCCAATCATGGTTCGCCAAGAATCCGGTTTGATCGTCAACATTTCTTCCCGGGGCGGACGCGAATACGTATTCAGCGCTAGCTATGGCGTAGGCAAAGCCGGAGTCGATCGAATGGCCCAGGACTTTGCAGTCGAATTAGCGCCCCATCGAGTTGCAGCTGTTTCGTTATCGCCTTCTAAAGTTAAAACGGAGTTCATTTTAGAAATGGTCGAGGCCGGAAAAATGACCCTTGATCCGGAAGGCGCCCAATCCGTTCGCTTGAGTGGCCGGTCGGTGGCAGCGCTTGCTTGTGATCCCGAAATTTTGAATCGCAGCGGCCAAGTCCTCACTGTCAGCGAGGTCCAATCAAACTACGGGTTCACTGACCCGGACTAGCTGGAGACTCAAGCACCTCGCCCTCCTGCCGTGCATCGACGAAGAAAGAGAGCACAGCGTCGTTCACTAAGGTTCGCAGCGCGTCCCTGGACAAAGTACCGGACAAGCCGAAACGTTTTGCCAGATTTGAGAACTGCGGTGCATCACAAAAGTCGTAGTGCTTGGTTCCGGCAACGAGATGCTTCTCCCCGCTAACGCTCCGCCTCAGCATCTTATCCAACTTTTTGTAATTGATCGGGTCATCCCACGCGCTTTGTCCAAGGTAGTAAAACGGTTGAACCAGTCCCGCCTCAATCACTTCCGGGGGAACTGGTACCATCCAGCCATCCAGCGCCATCACACGCCCAACTCGGTCGTCTTCTGATGCGAGAAGAATAGCCGTTGCACCACCGAATGAATGCCCAAAGACACCGACATTCTGAGTCGAGACAGTCGACCAAAACGGGTCACCCGCAGTTTGCAAGCGCCCCACTTCATCCAGGACAAATTTCAAATCGCTGGCTCTAGTTTTTAATTGCGGTAACCGAAAGTCCCAAAATGCTTGGCCCGTTCTGTTTAATCGATCCATCGATCGATAGTCTGCCTCAGAGCCGTCCGAAAAAATCGTGAGATAAGCGTCATAGGCGTGATCGACACTGATGACGACTCGCCCATAACTGGCAAGGAGCTCAGCCTGAATCGTATTTTGATTTTTCATGCCACTCAGGCCACGGGAGAACAAAACAACAGGCAGCTTAGATTCCTGGGCCAAAGCGTCTGCATCGACCCAAGAATTGGTTTGGACGTTTTGCATGTGCCGTATCAAAAACTTTGGCAAGCCTGACTGGTAAGCCACCATATCAAGTCGACGCTCTGGGTTGTCGAGGTAGGGCTGTCTGACCGATTCCGCAGTGCCCTCAGCGGGGTACCAAACCTGAACCATCAAACGGCGAAAATCATCAGGCGCCTCTGTGAACGATTCCTCCCGGCCCGCGTCGGTCCAATCAAAAATCCGAGTACCGACGCGATAGGGCCCAGCCGGCGGCTGGAGATCGTCAAGGGGTAAGACTTTTGAGATAACCGCGGTGCAGCCCGCGGTCAGCAGTCCCATGATGACGACGAAAACCGATCTTAGTTTCATAGACCTATTCCTAACCATAAAAGGGCTTTTGGAGCCATTAACAGAGGCCTTTTTCTAAAGCTAAGCTTTCACAAGAAGGCGCATGGCAGTTACTCAAAGTGTTGATTTCGAGTCAGCCGCCCGTTCCCATCGGCAGCGGCAACGCCCCCGGATCGTCGACTTTACTGCGATTCACCAGGACATCTCGATCGCCAGCAACTGCCTCTAGTCTATGGCTTTCCGTCAAACAACTTTAGACTGTTCTTCGGGATCTGAGCTCAATCCAAGGTCTTTATTTGCCTTTTGCCATTCGCCACTGCATTGATACGAGTCAAACCCTAAAAGACGATTACTGCGTCAGAATTGATTGCGACGGGTTATCCCAAAACGCGGTGATGACGTCTTGCTCGATAATCCAAAACACCGCATCGTCATGAAAGATAGACCGTTGCTGACCCCAGATTGAGACCTCGCTCGAGTCATCCACTTCCAGAAACCCTGGAGAGGTCAACGCCAGCTCTGACGGGTTTTCTGGGTTAGCAATCTCGAACAAATACAGTCGCGCTAGATTGGTGTAAGGCGCATCGCTGAGGTAGCCCTCCACAGGTATCGCCATTCGGTGGGCATCGCTACTGCTTCGCCAATAAGTGAATGCTTTTCTATTGTACTCAGCCTGTGAGTAACTGTAGGACAGCGAATCATCCAACGTCAGAGCACCCAGGGACTGGGGAGATGCCAAATCACTGACGTCAAAAAACTCAAGTTTGGTCAGGCGCCTATCAGATCTGCCTAGACCCAATAAAACTGATTCGCTCACGGGATGTAGAAAATCCGAGAAACCAGGAACTTCAAGGGACCCGGCAATAAAAGGGTCGGCCGGATCTGACAGGTCAATCACGTAGAGTGGGTCGATTCTTTCAAACGTGACAAAGTAGGCGCGATCCCCAATGAATCGAACGCCATAAAGATCCTCGTTGGGTTTGCCGATTTCGTCCGGACGCGTCGCGCTTGGCAGCTGAGCGACAACCTCAAGTGCTGGCGCTTCTCCGCTGGGCGCCAAAACATACAACGTGTGATCAATACGATCGTCCACATCATCTTGCCACTGGCTCAACACAACACGTAGATTTTCACCTTCGGCGTTCATTCGATAATCGTTGTTACCGCCCAGGAACAATCCGCCAGGCAAACGAGCTGACCCTAGATAGTCAGCATTCGGAGCCAGTTCAAACTGATGAATCAGTGTATCAACATCTTCTTCATAAACGACTTGCGTGAAATAAAGACTGTCTGTGGTTAGGTAGACACCGTCGATCGGTTCCAAAAGACAAACAGCATCGAGAATATCCCCGGTGCCTGGATCAATCTGCAGCACCATTGAAATTGTTGGTGAACCCGAACGCTCCGGAGCATCCTCATCCTCGGGATTGAGCGCATAGCAATCTGAAGCGGTGATCGCCTCCAACGCAATGCCATCTCTCTCGATCAAAGGCAAAAAGTCACCGCTCTCCATGCTCTCGAGTAAGTTTTGACTATTCTCCAATTCGTCTGGATTCGAGGGATAGTAATTCAATCCCTCGATGTCAGGAGAATGGCGGGTGACAACAAATATTCCAGCCTCGGTTCGTCGACTATTAACGAGCACACCTTCGATCTGAAGTCGAGCCAGCCGCTCATAACCGGCATCGTTGCCGACATCATAAATATCAAGTCCGACAGAGCCGCCAGACCAGCGCTCGGGAATTGCGAAATCATCACCATGACGCCCCCACCAATTATCGCTCGTCAGAGCAATGAGCTTTGAGTCTACGAGATACATTCCCTCAACACTCTGACGATCCTCAAGGGGAATCATCCCCACCTCTTCGGCAAGGCCTGCGTTAGGATTGGTTTTTAGAACTCGAATCCCGCGTGGGTCTTGACCACTTTGACCAGGATTTGGCTCGACCGCAGACCCAACCTCATC
>CAJYBS010000060.1 GCA_913064795.1 uncultured Gammaproteobacteria bacterium | reverse complement strand
CCCTGCCGCACGGGTGACTGAAGTTGGCGCTGAACCCTTGGAGGGCGTCTTGGCTAGGGTGTTGAGCATGTTAATGATCCGTCCCCAACGGTTCTCCTTCATTTGGGGAAGCACAAGACGACTGAGCCTGACGGCCGCCATGAGTTTCAGATCAAGATCGTACTGCCATTCCTCATCGGAAATATTCTCGAAGGCGCCGGCTTTTGCAAAGCCCGCGTTATTGATCAAGATATCGATGCGGCCGAAGTCTTCCAGGACCTGATGATGTAGCTGGCTTATTGAGCTCGCATCGGAGACGTCGCAGGTATAACCTCGGACGATTTGGCCGGTGGCTTGCTGGATCTGCTCCGCCGCGCGTACAACCTCATCCGCCGTGCGAGCGGCGAGGGCGACTTCGGCACCTGATTCTGCAAACTTCTGGCCCATGGCATAACCAAGGCCCTTGCTGCCACCGGTGATCAAGGCCACCCGATGATCCATTCTGATTTCCAAAACGAGCGCTCCTTTAAACCTGCTGAAATTTGTTGGTATTTTGCGGCGCTCCTCTGAGCTCACGCTCAAACAGACGCTCCTCGATCAGTGCAATCATCAGTGCCACATGATCGCGGGTCGCGTTGAGCGCTTTGATGTACTGGAAGGATGTTCCGCCGGCCTCCATAAAGGCCGTTTGATTTTCGACCCTTATTTCTTCGATGGTCTCCAAACAATCAACAGAGAACCCTGGGCAAATGACCAGAAGATCTTTTTTGCCTGCAGCGGGGAAGGCCTTCATTTGATCGATGGTTGCGGGCTCAAGCCAAGGTGCGGGACCAAATTTCGACTGAAAAGAGACGGACCATTGATCCTGCTTTAGGCCGAGGGCGTGCGCAACACGCTCG
The DNA here is from genome assembly GCA_913064795.1 of uncultured Gammaproteobacteria bacterium. GTDB lineage: Bacteria > Pseudomonadota > Gammaproteobacteria > Pseudomonadales > Azotimanducaceae > UBA9926. The sequence continues at coordinate 7,154 of CAJYBS010000060.1, read as the reverse complement.
GCTGTCGTCACACACTGCTCGGCGTAAGGGTCGCCGGCATTGGACTGGGACATCGGAATGCCATGAAAAGAGAACAGCAAATGGGCGCCGTGAGCGATCGAGTCATTATAGGTTTCGACGGATTTAGCGAGGGCGTGGATGTATTTGGGGTGATCGTGATACTCACTGACAAACCGTAGGTTTGGAATGATTCGCCCGGTGGTTGCCGCAACCATCTTATCGAACACAGCGCCGGTGGTTGCGCCCGCGTACTGAGGATAAAGCGGGATGATCAAAAACTCGTCACAGCCTTCGGACTCGGCGAGGGTCATGACGGCGCGCAAAGAAGGGTTACCGTAGGTCATGGCGGTATAAAAGCTTAAATCGCGCTCGGGATACTTTCGGGCAAAATGCCGGCCGACGCGCCGGGTTAGGGCCGCCGTAATATTGCGAATGGGACCATCGTGGGTGCCCCAGATCATCTGGTAGTTGTGGGCCAGCCGTTTTGGACGAACTTTTAAAATAATACCGTGCAAAATCGGCATCCACACTGAGCGCGGCAGGTTGACGACCCGTTGATCGGACAAGAATTCCGCGAGATAGCGCTTAATGGCGGATGGATCGGGCGAGTCGGGGGTGCCCAAGTTAACTAAAATGATGGCAGTTTTAATGGCGGGTTCTAACGGTCGGCGTTTAAAAATGGTAACACGTTGAAGCATATACGCAGAACGGTCGCAGTTGTGTTCAGCGAGATCGTCCTGCGAGGAAGGGCGGAGGGCTTGAGACCAAGCCCGGCGGCTAGGTGCGTGTTCGAATTCAGCGTATAATTGTTTGTTCTGGGGGTGACTTGGCTTCGACGCCGGTTGCGAAACCTAAGGTGCATGCCGAGAGGGTAGTGACTCTCGTAAAACAATCACTGTAACTTTATAGTTGCCAATGACGAAAACTACGCGCTAGCTGCCTAAAAACCTAACCTTCGGGTTAATTTTTATTTAGCTTACCTCGGGGCGGATGTGCCCATGTATCTAAACCGAGGGCACGACTCATGGGACCGCTGTCAGACCCCGCTTGTGGTTAAAGCAGTTAAAATTAAAGCAAGCTCGCCGTTTAATCCCTGTTTGCCGGGCCAGTGAACGGTTAAATAATAGACAGACTATGCATGTAGAGCCGAAGGCAGAGAACTGACGGACGCGGGTTCAACTCCCGCCACCTCCACCAACTTGTAGTCCGGAGAAATCCAGAGACTTCCTTAAAGCCCCGTTTTTACGGGGTTTTTTATGCCTGGCTGTTCCGCAGAAGTCCATTACTTTCTCGTGGAATCTGGGGGCATCCGGGGGCATATCCAACTAAACTCCGGAAGATGCCCCCAAATGGCGCTTAGCAACACCGCAATCATCAATGCCAGGCCTAAGCATAAGAATTACCGGCTTTATGACGAAAAGGGGCTCTATCTTGAGATCACCAAGTCTGGTGGCAAGCTCTGGCGCTGAACTCAATATCCCATGGTCCATGACAACGCCCAGCATGATGATCCAAGGCTTGTTAGTCTTGCAGCCCTCAAAAATCCACAGGGGGTCCATGGGTGCGATTCCGACGAGTTCTGCGCCGAGGGCTGTAGCTTTTTCGTGGACTTTCTTATGCCACTCATTGGGATCTTTCTGAATGGCAGCCTCTGCAATCGCGACTGGCTCACAGTTCTGGATGGCCGTGCGCTCTTCAAGCATTTGTTCGCGCCCCGGGGCTGGGTGCCCTGACTTCTGGTTTGCCCAAGTCGTTGATGGTGTTGCCTGAAATATCCGGCCATAGAGCCATCTGTTCTTTTAAGGGTTGCTACTGTTTTCGTTCAAGTTTCCGATGTGTTGCCATCACGCTGCCCTAGTATTGGTATCAACTATTTCATTGACCTTCCGCTACCCTAGTCGAGTTGTTTTGCGGGGTCCAACCCAATCTGTTAATCCAAAAGTACCCCAAAAAGCCGGGTCGATGTGAGTTTCTGTTCGCGCCCGCTTATGTGTTCCGGCTAATTCGATGGTTTTGACGACCCGCTATTTCAATACCTGTTCCCCGTAACTTTAACGAAATTTAACTCAATCCTTTTTTTTGGAAACCTAGGAGGCAGTAGAATCGGTAAGGTTTTAGGAGGAGACCTAAGGCTGAATACGGAACTTCTAATGATCAGCATTGCCCTTGTCGGTACTTGGCTTGCTGTAAAGCTCTTTTTTCGAGTCAGACTATCGCTTGCAAAGCACCCGACGCTTGCCGGGCATTCGAGATGGTCTCGCCGACTAGCCGGCATTGCTCCCTTTTTTTCCCACGATCCGTCTTCGTTTTTTAGTTGCGATGGAGCGAATGATGATCTTGTCGAACGACGACAACGAGGTTTTTCGCGGCTGGTGGAAACGAGTTACTCGCTCAGTAGTGCAACGCTCAACGCGAGCGAGGAGATAGAGAGGCAAGTCTCTGATGCTTTGTTTACCCGCAAATACCGGGTCCCATTTATGTTTACGGATCTCGTTCCGGAGGCACTCACCAGGACTAGTCTTGTTGTCGACACGGATCGAGTGAGATTGAAAGACTTGGATGGAAACTGGCGCTATGACTTGTGGGGGTCTTACGGCGTTAATGTGTTTGGCTACGATTTCTATGAGCGCTGTATGCGTGAGGGGCGTGAGCTAAGTTCGGGTGCTAGTGTCGTGCTAGGCCCATACCACCCGTCGTTACTGGACAACGCTCGTCGACTAGCAGAGATCTCCGGTTTAGATGAAACCAGCTTTCATATGTCCGGCACAGAAGCCGTGATGCAAGCGGTGAGACTTGCGTGCTATCACACTGGTCGGTCTAAGGTGGTCCGCTTTTGCGGCGCCTATCACGGGTGGTGGGACGGGGTGCAACCTGGGATCGGCAACCAGAGAGCAAACCAAGATGTGCTAACTCTGTCCGAGGGATCCCCTAGAACTTTGCAAGTACTCGAAGATCGAAAAGATATTGCGTGCGTGTTGGTCAATCCGATGCAGTTGATGCATCTGAACAAGGATGCACCCTCAGATCAAACCCTAATTTCTGGCCAGCGTGTCAACAAGCCGCAACCGGATCAATACCGAAACTGGTTGCATCAGCTGCAAGCGGTATGCGCACAGCGGGGAATTGTATTCATTTTGGATGAGGTCTTTACAGGGTTTCGCCTAGCACGTGGTGGTGCGAAAGAATATTTCGGGGTTCGCCCGGATTTGATCACTTATGGAAAAACGCTGGGTGGGGGATTGCCTGTTGGTGTGGTTTGCGGGACATCCGAACTGATGCGTCGTTTCAAGCCTGATCGTCCTGCAGACGTTTGCCTAGCTAGGGGCACCTTTAACTCACATCCAGAAGTAATGGGTGCAATGAATAGTTTTTTGCGACGAATCGATAGTAGTGATTGCTTGTCGATTTATGCGGACTCTCACGCGACCTGGGATCGCCGCGTTGTGCAGTTGAACAAGGCTCTCGTTGAGACTGATTTACCACTTCGGGTGGTGAATTTTCAGTCAGTTTTGACAGTGAATTACCTGAATGTCGCTTGCCATAACTGGTTGCTTCAATTTTATTTGAGAGCAGAGGGACTTGAATTGGGCTGGGTTGGCACAGGTCGGTTCATAATGTCGCTCGGGTACACCGAAGACGATTGGTCAGAGGTCTGCGCGAGATTTCTGCGTGCTTCGAAAGCGATGGCTGCCGATGGTTTTTGGGATGCATCAAAAGACCTGTCCAAGCGCAAGATTCAGATGGACCTCGCTAAGCGCGCGCTTCTATCGAAGCTCCGTCCCCCTCAAGTTAAGCCAGCTCTAACGCCCTGTAATGTTGTTGAGACAGAGATTAGAACTCAAGAATCCGCGCTGATACATCGAACCTAGGAGAACGACAATGCCGTCAGCCTTTAATCATGAGATATCGATTAATTTGGACGCTGAAATCGACAGGCTCAAACAGCAATATCCGATTGAAGACTGCTTAAAAGTCGATCTCCATTGCCACGATTGGAATTCCGATACGCCGGACGAGCTTTGGGGACGGCTTTTGAAATTACCCGAATCTTGGCTGGCGACCGGAGAATTGGTCAGGAAGCTCCGAGGCACCGGATGTGATCTCATTACGGTAACCAATCACAATAATGCTCGCTCGTGTTGGGATTTGAAGAAAAGCAGAGACGATGTGTTGGTCGGAGCCGAGTTTACGTGTTACTTCGAAACATTTGATATCCATTTACACGTTTTGTGTTACGGCTTTTCTCGCGAGCAAGAACTGGAACTCAAACTGCTACGGCAAAATGTCCATGATTTCCTAGAGTACTGCGCGAGCGAGGGTATCGTGACTGTGCTGCCGCATCCACTTTACCTCTACAAAGACGTGGATCCACGGATCTATGATTGGTTCCTTCTGATGTTTCAGCGTTTTGAAGTTGTCAATGGTCAGAGAGATGCTTGGCAAAACGCGTTGACTTTGTCTTGGGTGAGATCCGCCTGCCCAGAGACAATGAGAACACTGGCTTGGGAATATGGTGTCGATCCCACGGTCTACGGCGTAGATCCTAACGCGCCGAAAGGCATCACAGGCGGATCTGATGATCATCTCGGGCTTTTCGCTGGAGAATCAGGCGTTTACCTATACGTTCCAAATCTTCGAGAACGCCGTCAGCATGAAGGGGTTGCTGACCTCGCACTGGAGGCCCTTCGAGAAAACCGGATGATTCCTTTTGGGTCTGCGTCTCAGAACCAGAAGCTGACTATTTCTATCTTGGATTACATTTGTCAGATAGCGATCGAGATTAAGGACCCAGGATTGTTACGACTGCTCCTTCACCGGGGGACAACGCTCGACAAACTGGCTTGCTTCGGCATCGGAAACCTGATGCTAACAATAAACCGTAATCGTGGCGCGAGATATCTGTTCTCCTTGATTCACGATGCGCTTCATGGGAGGAAACCCAATCCGGTGCTTGTCTGGATGGTTCCTAAGCGTTACCGATTCGCACTTAAGATGCTTGATGAAATCGCCGCATCCAGACAGCAGTCACAGCAGGACTTTCTCGATACCGTAGAGCGGTGTCTCTATGAGGCTATTCGTCAATTTGGCGAGATGATCTCAACAGAATTGGGAAGCCGGCTCGATCAACTGAAAAGACTGGACATTCGTGCCTTGTTTGAACCCTCGGGAAATGACGCGTTTGAAATTCCGCTTGCGGTCTTGGATTGGGCGCAAACCATCGGTTCAAATAGTACGCCGGCTCTGAAGCGATCACTAAAATCGGCGCAGATTCCACTACTGATCAATGCCGCACTCATTGGTGCTCAGATCATCGGTACACGCTCCCTATTCAGTCGTCGACCTTTTTTGAATGATTTCGCCAAGTCTCTTGGGTCATCAGAGCATCCGACTAGGGTGCTATACCTGACTGACACGCTTTTAGATAAAAATGGGGTGTCGACGTCTTTGTCAGGAAAGCTCAGCCAATTCGCTGAGTGGGATGCCGACGTTGACTTTTTGATCTGCCACGATCAGGCCAGTAACAGGCCTCACCTACACGTGGTGAAGCCTTTAATGACGTTTGATGCGCCGGGTTACGAGCACCAACCTATCCGAGTCCCCGATTTCATGGAAATTACCAAAATTTTCTACGAAGGCGGATACGATCGAATCGTTTGCTCCACCGAGGGGCCGATGGCATTGGTAGCGCTCCTGTTGAAGTATCAGTTCAAGGTTCCCGCTTTCTTTTTTATGCACACCGACTGGATGGATTTTGTGCGCCACAACACACCGCTGGATCGGCAGCAGCAAGATAGGGTTAGAAGGCTCATGAGAGGGTTGTACCAGCAATTTGACGGCGTGTTTGCTTTAAATCGAGAGCACCGCGACTGGCTCACAGGGTCTGAGATCGGTTTACCAGAGGATAGAGTGTTCCTTACGGCTCACCATGCGCAACCGGCTATGAAAGAGACTCCGACCTTACTTCGGTCTGAATTGTTCCCTGGCGCTGATGATGACACGCCTATCCTTTTTATCGCCTGCCGCATGAGCAGAGAAAAAGGTGTCTTCGACTTGCCTCTCATTATTAAAAAAATCAGAGAGGATCTCCCTTTAACGAAGCTAGTGCTAGCTGGGACAGGCCCCGACTTAGAGGAGTTAAAAGGCCTACTTCCAGAGGAAAAATTCTTAGGCTGGGTGGATAAAACCCAGCTAGCAAGTCTTTATAAGTCACTTGACCTGTTCCTCTTCCCCTCGCGATTCGACACCTTCGGTAATGTCATTCTTGAAGCCTTTGCTTACGGAATGCCAGTGGTCGCAATGCGGAACAAAGGCCCTGCCGACATCGTTCAAGATGAAGTCAGTGGGCTATTGGTCGATACCGCAGAAGAGATGGCTGCTGGGGCTGTTCGGATTCTGAAGGATCGTGAATTGAGAAAGTTTCTCTCGAAAGGAGCTGTGTCTCGAGTTCAGGACTTCCAACCAGAACCAATCTTGTCGAAGTTCCTTGAGCACATTGGGGTCGGTCGATCCCCTTCGCCAGCCGAAAAAGTCTTTCCAGATATTGCTGCCTCCTAGGACCAAACGTGTCTTCACTATCGATAGCTGAACATTTCAGTTTTCTGTTGACTAACAGGATCCCGAGACGTCTTGCCACTCGTGTGCTGGGGAGGATCTCACGAATCGAGTCTCCCATGCTGGCTCGGTGCTTAATCAGGCTATGGCAATGGTTTGATGCTGATCTCCGTCTTGACGAATCTTCGGCGTCAAATTTTCGGAGCTTGAATGAGTGTTTTATCAGGCCGATCAAACCCCAGCTTAGACCGATTGATTTTGGCGAAGACAAGTTGACCAGCCCGTGCGATGGAATAGTGGTGTCCTGCGGTGCGGTGGCCGACGGTCAGTTGTTTCAGGCAAAGGGCATGCCCTACTACATTAGTGACCTGATGCCTAACGCCGATCTCGCAGATAGGTATAAGGGCAGCACCTATGTTGCGATTCGGTTGAAGCCAGGCTTTTATCACAGATTCCACGCGCCGATCGCGGGAAGCATTGATCGGGTCGAGTATATGTATGGAGACACCTGGAACGTGAATCCAATCGCGCTCAAGCGAGTCCAGCAACTTTACTGCCGCAACGAGCGAGCAGCGGTGGAGATTGTAGGCCCAGAATTTAGT
>CAJYBS010000059.1 GCA_913064795.1 uncultured Gammaproteobacteria bacterium | reverse complement strand
GGCAGTAATGCCGCCGCAGTAATGCAATGGGGAGGCCATCTCGGGGCTTGGATATAGGCGATTGCTGAATCGGCATCTCGTAACCTTCGGGCACACTGAAGCGATATCTTAGAACTAGCTCCCTTAAAACCAATTTAATCTGCATCTCCGCAAAATGAAGACCAATACACATGTGCGCCCCCCCACTAAAGGGGACCCAACTATAGGGATGTCGACTTTTCACCTCGGCAGTCGATAAAAATCGCTCAGGATTAAACTGCTCGGGTTCTTCCCAATACTCGTGCATATAGTGGGTATGGATCGGATAAGTCACCACCATCGCTCCGGCGGGAATCAAATGACCCTGAAATTCGAAGGACTTCAGACTAAATTTGGGTAAAGTCGACAAGGGCGGATACAGCCGGAGCGCCTCTTTCATAACGGCCTCACTCAAAACCATTTCACTCAGCATATCGCGAGAGACCGCCTCTGCCGATCGTGGGTTACATTCATCATAGACGCGATCCTGCCACTCCGGGTGTTTCGCGAGCAGGTACATCATCGTGGTAAGCGTGCTGGTGGTCGTATCGTGGGCTGCCATCATCAAAAATATCATATGATCGACGATTTCTTGATCGGTATAGTGGGATCCCGACTCATCTTCTGCTCGGCAGAGCAAAGCAAAAAGATCTTGTTCACCCCCAGAGCGCTTAGCCGGGATCTGAGCGTGAAAGTAGGCTGACATCTGCTCCCGGGCCCGAATTCCACGCCATAACAAACTGCCGGGGATCGGCAGTGGAATCTTTGGCATCGAGGCAGCCACCGTGGTCTCGAAGGCTCGATTCATGCGCGCAGCATCTTGGCCAAGGTTCATCCCCAAGAAGATGGTCGCTGCCAAGTCCAGGGTTAGCTGTTTGAATTTTGGGTAAGCCAACATCAGGGTTCGATCATGACCGGGTGACCAGTGCTCAACCGAGGATTGGATTTGCGGCAACATCTTGGAAAGGTATTGCTGCATCACCGGGCTCTTGAACCCTGCCTGCATGAGTCTCCGGTGATAGCGATGGTCGTCACCATCGCGCAGCATCAGGCCATTGGGGAAAATTCGACCAATGATCAAGTCCCAGGCTTTCTTGTTCGATAGGATCTGGTCCGGGTTCAACAAACACAGTTGGTGCGCATCGGCGCCAAACAAATGCACCATCGTCATTTTGCCGGTCTTTTGCATCACAACATCACCGAACTGATCGCGAAGGGCCTGACCATGCTCCAGTGGGTTACGGTAACTTTGACGCAACATTCTAAGCGCTCTAAAAAAGCTGGTCTTAATTGGCGTGATCGGCAATACAGGGTCGCTCATGGCGTGCTGAATCCTCTCTGGAGGGCTTTATGATGCTTGGTGGACTGACGAGCCGCTCAGGGGGCCGACATCTCCCCGGAATCTGAGTGAATATCGACCCCAAGGTCGTCAGAAATACGATTCAACTGGGCGTGCACTGTTTCCATTTCAGTTTCAGCCGGCACAAGAATCGCAACTTCCGCAAAAAAAGTCAGCACGCCCGTCATAGGCGCCGGCCCCACCTCTGTCGTCAGGTCAACAAGGTTCACCCCCTGCTCAGCTAACGCGGAGGTAATTTCTGCAAGAATTCCTGGACGGTCTGGCCCAACAATATTCAATGAAAATGCGGATGCTCTAAGGTCTTCAACGACTTTCTCGGGCGCGTCAAGGATAAACGTCATGCCGGGGATGGCATTTAAATCTTGCACCAGCGCCTCAAACCCTTGCTCTGAGACGCTGACGCGAGCCACCCCCGCAAACTTACCCGCGAGGCGAGTCATTTGGCTTTCAAGCCAATTACCGCCATGGGCTGTCACACGTTGCGACATGTCCTGGACAATCCCCGGACGATCGGAACCAATAAATGTGATCACTAAATCTTGTTTCACCGCTCCCTCCAATACCCGCACAAAGGGCTGGCCGACGTTGGACTCCTGAAAGTCAGTCAGGCGTCCTGGCCTAATGGTTCCACCAAGCCTGATCAGAAAAAGCCCTCAAATCCATCTCATGAGTCCAAACCGAGCGATGCTGTTGAGCGATATGGAGATAGGTTTCTGCTATTTTGTCCGGCAGCATCAGGCCGTCGTGCTCGAGTCCCTTTGCCTCTCGAAGGGCTTGGAACCGTTCTTCACCCAGCATTTTTCCTAAGGTATCGGGTGCATCGACGGCCCCGTCAATAATAACGTGGGCCACATGAATACCCTCTGCAGCCAGCTCAGCATTGAGAGATTGACACAACATCCTCCGTCCGCCCATCGCCGCTGCATGCGAATGCTGGCCTTGATTGCCCCGAACAGCAGCGGTCGCTGAGGTGACGAGTAGATTGCCGCGACCGCGGGCTCGCATCCTGGGCGCTACCGCCTGAGCGACTCGAAACAATCCAAACGTCGCCATCCGCCAGCCCATTTCAAAGGCCTTATAGGATGTCTCCTCCAAACGGCGAGAACCAATCTGGGCACCTAAGTTATAAACCACCGTATCAATTGGGCCAATATCAGCTTCGATGGCTGCGACTCGCTGCTCGATCACCTCATCGTCAACGGCGTTCATCAAGTACCCTGTGGCTTCGCCGCCATTATCGATAATGCCTGAGACCAGCGCTTGCAAACCAGCCTCATCACTTCTTCTGCAAAGCACAGCGTGATATCCCTCCTTTGCAAAATGGGCAGCCACAGTGCCGCCAATGCCGCGTCCTGCGCCCAATACTAAACATACAGGTTTCATCAATCAGTCTCCTTTATTTCGAATGGATCACCGCGACAACTACCAGTCATTGCGGCGTTTGCGTAACGCCAAGAAAACAGATGCCTCGCTGGCCTCTGAGAGCAATAAGTTCTCCCGAATTTCTAAATTACTCAATCTAAAAAAGGTGTTGATTGATCGTTCGTCACCGATCGTTGTGACAATGGGCGTGGTGCCTGGGTCATTGCCCTCGACGCGTTCCAACCACTGCGCAGCAGCCGTATTGCTGGGCTCGAGATGCAGCGTGAATTTAAGGTTATTTTCAAGATAGTCGTGTCCCGGATAGACCGCAACGCGATCTTCCAGCGGATGAAATTGGGCGCGCACCGTTTCATAGAGCGCTTCTGGACTGCCGCCATTGTGACAATTACCTACGCCCGCATTAAACAACGTGTCCCCAGTGAAGACCGCCAGAGGAACACCCCGCTCGGTCACTAAAAAACACAAATGCGCGAAAGTGTGTCCGGGCGTGTCGAGTACTGTTAACGTAACATCGGCCTCAAGGGGGACAACCTCTCCCGCGGACAGCGCCCGGGTCATCCCTGGTATCTTTCCCTCGCCATTTTGGTGGGCCCAAACCTCACACTCGTGAGCGGCGACTAAAGCCTCGTTGCCCCGTGTATGGTCCCAGTGCTCATGTGTATTAATGATGGCCTTGAGGCTCAAAGACCGCTCTGACAATGCCGTGTTAATTTCGTCAGAATCCCAAGGATCCAAAACGATCGCCTCGCCGTTGCCGATCTCTAAAAGGTAAGTGAAGTTTCGAAGGTCGTTGTAGGTGTAGATTTGATGGATATTCATCCCAGAGTCCTTGTTCCTGCAGCAAAAGCCTTACCGTGCCACTCATCGATTCATTTAACAATAGGGCGCAACAATCATGGCATCGTGATCCTTTAGAGAGACACGACCCGCATTAGCACATGCACAACGGTGCACGCCGCAAGCCCCGCAAGCACGTCATCGAGCATAATCCCCAATCCTCCAGAAAGGTTTCGGTCGCACCAAGAAATTGGCCAGGGCTTAACAATATCGAACACCCGGAAACTTATGAACGCGATCGCTAGCCAAACCATCTCAAGCGGCACCAAAAAGCAGGCGATTAACATTCCTATGATTTCATCCCAAACAATACAGCCTGGGTCTTTAATCTCTAATCGACGCGCCGCTCGCCCGCAAACTGCAATGCCAAAACAAAACCCCAAAACCAGGAGCCCAACGTAAATCCACAGAGACACTTCAGACAAAGGAATGTAGATCAGCAGTCCCACCGCACTACCGGCGGTACCAGGTCCTTTTTTAACTAACCCACTGCCGAACCCTAATGCTAGAAACAACACAGGATGTTTTATGAGATCGAGAGGTTTTGGTTTCATTGAAAGTGCCGATACCCCATCAACCCATCCAAATCAGAGGCATTGACCCCTGGGGGTAAATTCGAGAACAAAACACCTGCTCCCGGCACAATTTGACCGATACGGGTTAAGGGTAACACCTCCACCTGGGCGAGTGATTGGAGTTCCCCGCGGCGGCTCGGGGGCGCTGTAAAACAAAGCTCATAATCATCGCCCGCACTCAGGACATGCGTCAGATGGTGCAGCGCACTGTCGGTCTGTTCGCCCAACAGGACATCAAACCCGAGCGCAGAAACATCAAGATCAGCGCCGCACTTGGACGCCAGCAAAATATGTTGCAGATCTGACAACAGACCGTCAGACACATCAATCATCGCAGAGACCCAGGGTCGAATTTTCTGCCCGATTTTAATCCGCGGGGTGGGTCGCTCGTAGTGCTGACGGAGTTCTGGCGCGACTTCTTGATGGCGGATCAGTTGCTCCAGCGCCAAACCCGCTCGGCCCGGCCAACCACTCACATAAATGTCGTCTCCCAACTGAGCGCCACCGCGGGTCACATAACGACCCATGGGTAGCGACCCTAGGACCGTCCAGGTAATGGATAGCTCCTTGCCTCGACTGATATTGCCGCCGATCAGCGGAATCTGCCATTCCTTAATACAAGCGGCGAGAGCACTCGAGAAATCCTTTAACCAAGACTCGCTCACCTCTGTCAGCGTCAAAGCGCCGGTTGCTGCCATAGGTTCACTGCCCATCGCGGCTAAATCGCTGACCGCCGCGGCCAACGACCGCTCTGCGGCAAGTGTACCGCTTGCAGCCACCGGAAAATGGACACCTTCAATCAAGGTGTCAGAGGAGATGCAGATTTGATGTCCTACTCTAGGACTTAAAACCGCGCAGTCATCGCCGGGCCCTAAGGCAGTCGTTGTCAGTTGCCAGCCGCCAAGGGGTGCAAAGTATCGATCAATGATGTCGAACTCAGAAAGGGACATTAAGCACTGACAGCGCCAACTTCAACCGATCGATAGACCCCTGCAACCTTATCGAGGATTGAATTGACGTACTTAAAGCTGTCCGTTGCGCCAAATATTTTCGCTAGGTCAACGGCCTCAGAAATCACGACCTTGAACGGCACTTGAAGCTGATCTTTCAACTCGAACGCGCCGAGCAAAAGAATGCTTTCCTCGACAGGGTCGATCTGGCTTGATTCGCGATCAAGATACTTCGCCACCTCATCCCACAGTGCCGGCTTTTGCGCGCTCGCTCCTTTTACAAGGGTTTCAAAATAAGCGACATCAGCACGCTTGAGATCATTATCTTCGACAAATTCTTTAACCACCTGAGTGGCTGAAGTCTCAAGATAATGCAACTGATAGAGGGCTTGAACTGCGAATTTTCGGGCTCGATGACGGGCTGAAGGAGAAGATTTCATCCCAATTTTCTGAGCAAGTTAATCATCTCGAGCGCTGTTACCGCAGCGTCTGCGCCCTTGTTGCCAGATTTTGTGCCTGCCCGCTCAATCGCTTGCTCAATCGTGTCCGTAGTCAACAGCCCAAACACAACCGGTTTACTTGTCTTGAGCGCAACTGCGGCTACACCATTGGCCGCCTGCCCAGCGACAAAATCGAAATGCGGAGTTCCGCCCCTGATGACCGCACCTAGAACGACCACCGCCGCGCAATCAGATTTTTCCGCGGCGAGTTGAGCCGCTAAAGGCAGCTCAAAAGCACCAGGGACTTTAATGATCGTGATCTGCTTTTCGAGAATCCCGTGCCGCTTAAAAGTATCCAGAGCGCCTTTTAGTAGACTCTCCACCACAAACTCATTAAAACGCGCGACGACGATCGTGATCCCAGCGGTCGTCGACGTCAGGTCTCCTTCAATCATTCGCGTCATCGTGTCACCACCTTGTTATGCAGAGCCGCTGCTTTTTACAGAGCCCCTGTATTTAAGAAATCCTGCTTTTACAGGACACCTGCTCCTGGCAGAGCGGGTGTTTTTCTGCAGAGCCTAGGCGCCTGATCACATTCCTGCTCGACAACAATCCTGCTCGTTACAGAAATCACGCCCTTGGTTTTAACACCAACTTTAGATCGGGTCCGATTCGCCGGTGTTCAGTGATTTCAAAATTCTTGAGATCACTCATCTTATCAAGTTCTGGAAGCTGAAGTAACGGTCGGCCAACGCCCATCAGCTTGGGCGCCATATAAAGGACAAGCTCATCCACTAAACCTGCCTCTAAAACAGCCCCTGCCAAAACCGCACCACTTTCTACCAGTACTTCTAGCACCCCTTCGGCCGCGAGCCTGGCAAAAAACTCAGACAAGTCAATACGTCCAGCTGGGTTGGTGTTGATGCGCATCGACTGAGGATGATCTGAGCGCGCATGGACACCGCAGACTTGTCGGGCTTGGGGGTTGGCATACACCCGGGCCTCACTGGTGGTCCTCGCATTGGAATCCAAAACATAAACGGGCCTGGCTCGAGAAAGAATGAGCGAACTGAAGCGTGGATCTATGCCTGGATCGCGAACCGTCAGTTCCGGATCGTCATCTAAAACCGTATTGGCACCGGTCACAATGGCCGAGCTTTGCGCTCGCAATCGCTGGACATCAAGTCTCGCTGCGGCGGATGTAATCCACTGACTCTCGCCATTGGGCAGCGCAGTTAATCCGTCCATCGTTGCAGCAAGCTTGAGGCGCACATAGGGCCTGTTGTGAGCATGACATTTGAGATGCCCTGGATTTAAAGCTTCGGCCGCATCCGGGTCGAGCGCCCGAACCACTTCAATACCCGCGGCTTCAAGTAATTCGAACCCCGCACCCCGATTTCGAGGATGCGGGTCCTCAGCAGCAGCGACCACACGAACCACGCCGGCTTCGATCAAAGCCGTAGCGCAGGAAGGCGTTCGGCCATGGTAACTACAAGGCTCAAGGGTGACATAGGCAGTTGCACCCTCGGCAGAGCCTTCAACCTGATTCAACGCCTGGGCTTCAGCGTGCGGGCCACCGGCCAGTTGATGATATCCCTCACCAATGACCCGTCCATGCTTCACCAATACACAACCGACTCTGGGGTTTGGGTCAGTGGTGTATCGGCCCTGATTCGCCAAAACAAACGCTCGAGCAAGATATTCGCGATCAGTCATTTTTACTCGCCGCTCCAACGCGCTTTGTGGACGATGGCCGCTTTTTCGGAGCTCGCTTTTTCTTACTCTTACCCATCGAGTCGATTTCGCGTTTAAATTCGCTGATGTCTTGAAAGCTGCGATACACCGAGGCAAACCGCACATAAGCGACCTCATCTAGAATCCGCAGTTCCGCCATGACTAACTCACCGAGAGCCCTACTTTTCAGCTCGGGCTCGCCGGTGGCGCGCAGCTGACTCTTGATCCGCGCAAAAACGCCTTCAAGCCCCTCAAGGCTCACCGGTCGCTTCTCAAGCGCCCGCATCAATCCTGATCTAAGTTTTTCCTCGTTGAACGGTTCACGACTGCCATCGGACTTAATCACTCTAGGCATCAGGAGTTCTGCAGATTCATAGGAGGTAAATCTTTCACCACAAGCAAGGCATTCTCGACGGCGGCGAACTTGCATGCCCTCGGCCACAAGGCGACTGTCGTTCACACGCGTTTCACTGTGACTGCAAAAAGGACAAAACATAATCATCGACCTAGGCGCCCTCAGTTCCAGAGCACCCTTTAGCGAACAGAATCCGCATTGTCTCTCAAAACCGGTCGATCCTCCAATACACCGGGCTTAGGACGTTGTTGAGCGCTTGGAACCGGCGCTGTTGGACCACCAGCGATCTTCATCGCAATCTGGGCTGCATTAGTGCAACTAGGCCCGCGGGTGACCATCGCCAATCGATCAAAAACTGGGTATCTGATTCTATAATCCGATCGGGCGCTCAATCCTCAAACCTCAAACCTCAAACCTCAAACCTCAAACCTCAAACCTCAAACCTCAAACCTCAA
>CAJYBS010000058.1 GCA_913064795.1 uncultured Gammaproteobacteria bacterium | reverse complement strand
AAAAGACTAGCAGTTCTACGGCTTCTGGATTGTTCCACGAGGGAGGATGGACGAGGGAATGGTTTGGATAATCCACGTGGATTCTCTGGTCCATATTGTCCTGGCTAGAAACTTTCTCAACGCGTCCGTATTTAGGCCATAGATCCGATTGTGTAAGACGAAGCCGCTCGACATCGACGGCCAGCAAGCTGGCGATCGCTTGAAGCAGTTGTGGGTTTAGGGTGATTTCGTTGAATATTCGGTGCCCGGAGGGGAACACCCAAGCGCCATTGCTACCAAAGTCGGTGATACTTGCGGCCGCCTCAGTGCCTGGTTTTGGAAACGTTTCATCAGCGAGTGCTAACAGTTCCTGCAGGTCGTGGGGATCAATCAGACCTTGGACCAACGTATAGCCGGACTCCCGCCATTGAGACACTTGCCTCTCGGACAGCCGACCTGATTCGGCCAATTCTGCGGATATTAGCGCCATACCTGCTCCATGGCTCAGTAGCTCAAACCAGCGATAATGATAATCGAACGCTCAGCAAACCTTCACTGATCATCAAAAGAAAAGGCCACCCAATTTTTGCCGCTGATAGCGTTCGTCGCCTAATTGATATTGTGACCACAACGCGCGTCTCAAAAAAAGCTGAGCGTCACAATCGTAGGTGAACCCAAACCCACCATGGAACTGGATTCCTCGATCACCTGCCTCTGAAAACTGCTCACTGGCACAGCACTTGGCCATCCTGATAGCCGTTTCGACTGCACTCGCTGACTCGTTTTCGCGCCACGCGGTTGCCGCATGATAGACAGTCGACCGAACCAACTCCGAGCCCAAAAGCATGTCAACGGTAGGATGCTTCAAGGCCTGGTAACTTCCGATGAGCTTGTCAAATTGCTTGCGTGTATTGAGATAATCCACCACCACCTCGAGCACACCGGCTAGGCCACCGGACATTTCTGCAGCGATCAACATCATCGAGGCCATCTCAAATGGGTGGAATTGACACAGGGGCAACACATCATCTGGCGATACAGCTACATCAGAGAACTGAACGCAATAGCTGTGCCGTGTTTCATCGATAACGGTTTCCCGTTCGAACTGACTCGATTCAAGGGATTCACTAGAAACCAAGCACCAAACCGGTTTCCCTTGAAGACGCGCTGAAACAATGAACACCTCAGCAACTTCCGCGTCTGGCACCAACATCTTGGTTCCTGAAAGGGTGAACTCCCCCGAATCTGTAGGCGTTAGCACCGCATCAATGGCACCCAGATCCCAGTTTCCATCATTTTCTTGGTAGGCAACCGCAGCGATGGTTCCAGCGCTGATTTTGGGGAGCCAAGTACTTTTTTGATTATCACTGCCATCTTGAATCAACACTTGAGCCGCCAAAGTCGTCGCTAACAAGGGGGTATCCATTAACTGACGACCCATCGCTTCAAAGATAGGGACAGCATCCGCCAAATTCATTCCGAGCCCGCCATAACTCTCAGGAATCGAAATCCCCAACCAACCTAGATCCACCATGGTCTGCCAAAGCGCTGGATCCATGGCAGTGCCTGCATTGATGACGTCTCGAACCGCTGATCTAGGCGCTTGGTTCTGGCAAAACTCGTTGGCTGTATCGAGCAACATGGCTTGCTCTTCTGAAAATACAATCACTATCGCCTCCTAGCTTTTCGGTAATCCCAAAACCCGTTCGCCGAGAATATTTTTTTGAATTTGCGAGGTGCCGCCACCGATCGTGGCTGAGAACGCATTCAGATAGGAGCGCTGCCACTTACCACCATCCATTGCCTGCTCACTAATGTAGCGAGCGCCGTTCGCTCCTTGAAGAGAGAGCGCAAACCGAGTCATCTTTCGCTTTAGCTCACTACCACGCAACTTTGAAGACATCGCAACCGCGGTCGGATAGGTCTGATTCAAAGCGGGTATCTTCGCTTTTGACCCCATCAAGCCGTTCCCTCTCGCTTCAAGAACGAGTTTAGTAAGCTCATCACGGGTTAGCGGATCATCGATCGCTGGTTGACCGTTTCGGGTGGCTCTGCGAGCAAGTTCGATAATGTCGTTAATATTGAGGTCCATCATCGACAGACCACCCGCCTGCCCCCCCACTGCACCGCGCTCAAACATCAGCGTCTTCATTGCGACAGACCAACCCTCACCCTCCTGTCCAAGCATACAATCGGCGGGGATTCGGGCATCATCAAAATAGGTCTGGCAAAAACCATACTCTCCCGTCAATTTCTTAATCGGGGTTGGATCGATGCCAGAGACAGTCATTGGCGCAAGGAAGAAACTCAGTCCAGCGTACTTATTGGATCCTTCCGTGGACGTTCGCGCAATCAGGATCATGTATTTTGCATAGCTGCCAAGACTGGTCCAAATTTTGGAACCATTAACAACGTATTCATCGCCATCCTTGACGGCCCGAACCTGAGCATTGCCTAAATCAGAGCCGTGATCAGGCTCAGAAAAACCTTGGCACCAAATGTCTTCAGCGCTGAGGATATTTTTTATGTAGCGATTTTTATCCGCTTCTGATCCCATATCCAAGATCAAAGGCCCTGCCCAATTCAAACCGATGGTATTCGGTACAAACGGGACCCGGGCGACGGCCATTTCTTGATTGACGATCTCTTGCATCAGCTGAGGCTGTCCGCCACCGCCGTAAGCTTCCGGCCACGACATACCGAGATAGCCCGCCTCAAATACCTTCCGCTGCCAATCTCGTAGGAACTCGAATTGTTGGTCGGTGCCGACCTCCATAAAAGTTTCCGGTAACAAAAATCCAGGATCAGCGGGTTTATTATCGCTAAGCCAAGCGCGGACTTGGACGCGAAATTCATCTATTTCGGCTGGGTTCATTGATTCTCCTAAAGCTAGATTTCGCCTCTGAAGCATCATAGGGACTAACTAGGCTGTTGACTACAGCCTGGAAACTGGTGATGAAGGCGCATAGATTGCTTCAATCCAGTGCTACAAACTAATCTTTTTTAGTGCTGATCCGAATGTGACGAGAACCACTTTGACTGTTCTGTCCGCTGACACCGTTAGGAATCTCTTGAATCTTCTTCCCTGATGCTAGGAAAGCCTCGGTCTCAGACACTATTTTATCACGCAAGGATTGCTGCGCCTGTCCTTCAGAAATTGCTTTTTTAACCATAATATTTTTCTCGCGCTTATCGACGCGAACGCTCCTCTCGTGGTCGTGCTTCATTAACGGTCAATGCTCGACCGCCTACATCTTTACCGTTTAAAGCGTCGATTGCTGCTTTCGCTGCTTGGTCTTCACTCATTTCAATAAAACCAAACCCTTTAGAGCGGCCCGTCTCTCGATCATTGATGATGACCGCATCAGCGACGCCGCCAAAAGCTTCAAACATCTCTGAGAGCTCTTCGAGCGTCATCTTAAAGGGTAAATTTCCTACGTAGATCTTCACGCGTTTTCCTTATTACTGTTTTTTTGCCGCTTGTTATTGCTGATGCAATGGGGAGTCCAGAGCCAACCCAAGCCAACACCCACTTACCTTACGAATGCAGATGCCCGTGATCGATTTCTTCTTCCGTTGCCGGTCTTACGCTCAAGATCTCAACATCAAAGTGAAGCGTTTGACCGGCGAGGGGATGATTACCATCAACCGTAACTTCATCCGCTTCGATCTGGGTCACCGACACCGTTTGCTGCTGACCCTGTTGGTCTGACGCGGTGAACCGCATACCCACTTCGATCACCTCTACACCAGGGAACGCCGATCGAGGCACAACTTGAATCAGGTCCGCTTCCACATCGCCGTAGGCCAATTCAGGCGGGATCACAGCATGAACTTGGTCTCCAGGACCCTGACCTTCCAACTCAGCTTCAAGCCCAGGAATCAATCCCCCAGATCCATGGATATAACTCAACGGGTCCTGATCCCGTGAGGAATCCACCACCGTACCCGCATCATCGGTCAGGGTGTAATGCATCACGACTGCAGCATTTTGGGTAATCTTCATGGCTGTTTCACTGGGTCGTCCAGAATTTGGGTCTGGCGCCGCGCCACCTGCCAGTCAAATTCAGCGATTTCTCTGTATCAACTGGACTTTTTACACAAACTTGAAACACAAACAGTGAAGGGAAAGAGACAGTTAACTTTGCGCGAGCCGCCATACTACCCGATATCACCCTCAATACCTAGTTAGCACCGTCTATTCGTCGCTTCCGAGATCAATCCGACCCAAAAACCTTGAGTAGACTCACAGCGCGACCCTTGGCAGACTGGGGCCCGGATCACGATGACACGCTCGCACATCGCTCACAGTTTAGGATCGTTCGATGACCTCCATTTCAAAATCTACTGCTTGGATCTATGGCTCTGTCAGTCTGCCGCTTGCGATTATCGGTTACCCACTGGCGGTATGGATACCACGACTTTACTCGACCGAAATCGGCATTGATCTGGGACTAATCGGTCTTGTTATTTTTTCAGCGGCCATCTTTGATGCGCTATCCGATCCTGCCATGGGCTTTATGTCAGACCGGTTTCAAACTCGCTGGGGACGCCGTAAACCTTGGATTGCCATTGGCGTGCCCGTTTATGCGGTTGCGGTTTGGATGCTGCTTAATCCAGACCAAGGCAGCACCGTGCTTTATTTGGCACTTTTTTTCATTTTGCTCAGACTTGCCACCACCCTTTTAGGTCTGCCCTACGCGGCCTGGGGCATGGAGTTGTCGAGCGAATACCACGCCAGAACGATGATTCAATCGGCGCGTGAAAAATATGTTCTGGCTGGACTGATTGTCGCGTCAGCGATCGTGCTCATCTCGGAGGAAGTCTTTGACGATCGCACCGCCAGTTTTGTCCTGAGCAATTTTTCTTGGGTCATTGTGACGTTGCTGCCCATTACGGCGCTCGTAGTGCTGATGAAGGTACCCGAAGTTTCAGTGCCAAAGGCACCCTCAGTCTCTTTATTTCAATCCCTCAAAAGTATGAGTCGAAACCAGCTGTTTTTTAGAATTTTGGCCATAGAACTGCTGATTGCAGGCGGTGAGAATTTCCGAAACACCCTCTCTTTATTTTTTGTCCAGGACTATATTGGCGCCGACCGAGTAGGAAGGCTGTATGTGCTTTACTTCGGAATTGGTTTGCTCGCCATTCCTGTCTGGGATTGGATTGCGCACCGTTTCGGGAAGCACCAATCATTGGCAGCTGCAATGGTAATGGTGAGTCTGATTTCGATCGCCTGTTTCATGCTTGAGCATGGGCAGGTCATCGAATTTTATGTGTTGTTTGCCTTGAAGGGATTTTGTTTTGGAGCCTTCGCCTATCTTCCCCGAGCAATGCTGGCGGATGTTGTGGATTTTGATACGGTCAGGTCAGGCAACGCGCGACCGGCGAGCTACTTCGCGATTCTTGGCTTCATGACCAAGTGTGCGGCATCCTTCGGCGGGCTTTCGCTCCCCATTCTCGGATTGGTGGGATACTCGGTTGCGGCAGACGTGGTCAACGGCCCTACTGAACTTCTGTGGCTGGGCATCCTTTATGCAATTGTGCCCACCGCTTTATTTGTCGTCGCCTTTTATCTTTGTGTGACTTGGCCGCTGACAGCCCATCTTCACAAACGGCTTCAACGTCTCGTTGCGAGGAAACAAGCGCGATATAACGCGCAGTAGGCAAGGCGGCAGGTCAATGGACCGGATTGCCACTGAGCAGTCCGCCAATGAGGTGGAGTCTCGACTCGATAGAATTACACTCTAGCAATTGCTGCATCACATCCGCCTCGAATTTTAAGAACTGGAAAATCCGATACGAAAAATCCTCCGAGGACTGCGTTACCCAGCTCTCTTCCGATAGGATCTTTCTCAGTTGTTCATGCTCATCGCCGATCAATGCCAATAAGCTGTCGTTGATCTCTTTTTGCAGGGCCACATACTGTGAAGCGGCATCCTCGTCAGCCAGCAGCTCCGCACGAACAATCTTGTAGGGGAGGGTTTGTACTTCCTCAATAACCCGGTAGCGGGCAGTCATGTCGATGGACGCATGAATACGACCATCTGGCAGGGTTTCGTGAATTCGGCAGGGCCCCGCAGAAAACACTTCAAAAGGGAGGTAGGTTGCCTGATTACTGTTGAGCGCTTCCTCCGTTGATGCTGAAGGCTTTGCTGCTCGAATCTCTTTTCGGGTATGGCAGACCCCTATAGGCCTATCGGCAGCCACACAGTCCGTCACCATCTTGCGATACCGGGGTTCAAAAATATGTAAAGGCACTTCGTGGCCGGGAAAAGCCACAAGCTCAGGAATCGGAAACAACGCTATCTCTGCCACAGGCTGTCCTCAAGGTCTTACTGCTAGGAGCGGTCCATTCTCAACGCTTGCAAGCGCTGCTTTTTATCCATCTTACCACTGACTCCTACGTGCAGGATGACAAATAGTGCTGAAAAAGTTGATGTTTTTTAGCCACCATGAGCCATCCTTGACGAAAACAGTCGTTGTTTTCTAATTCGAACTCGCGGCCCTATCAGCTCAGCATTGCCAAGATTTAAACAACCTCTTCGTTCTAGTTTGGGAGCGCATGATTTAGGCGCCGTTGCCTTGGGAGCCGTTGCTTTAGGCGCATCCAATGTAGACCCTCTGATTTTTTGATGCCGTTCGAAGACCCGCCATCGATTGCACTCAAGCGTCGTGGGTTATCCGCTACATGCCCCAATTGAATTTTCTGTCATAATCTAGTCATCTCAGCGAACACATCAAGACTATGACAGCATTTTCAATTTTAGATCTAGTACCGATTACCCAGGGGAGCAATTCAGCGGCGGCTCTGGAACGCACAAAAAATCTCGCGATCGCCGCTGAGCAATGGGGTTACAACCGCTATTGGGTCGCAGAGCACCACAACATGCCTGGGATTGCGAGCTCAGCTACTGCAGTTGTCATTGGCCACATTGCTGGTGCGACCCAGACGATTCGAGTTGGATCTGGCGGCATTATGTTGCCCAATCATGCGCCGCTCATGGTTGCTGAACAATTTGGAACCCTTGCAACCTTGTACCCCAACAGAATTGATCTCGGTCTAGGACGTGCGCCGGGAACTGATGGCCTGACCATGCAGGCGCTGCGCAGGAATCTCAATGGCAACGTCGAAGACTTTCCCCGGGATGTCGTGGAGCTACAACATTATTTAAATGATGTGCAGCCCGGCCAGCGGGTCAGCGCAACACCAGGCAGCGGCACAAAGGTTCCCCTCTGGATTCTAGGGTCAAGCCTTTTTGGGGCCCAACTTGCGGCAATGCTGGGTCTTCCTTTCGCTTTTGCTTCCCATTTCGCTCCAACTTATCTGACCGCTGCGCTCGAGACTTATCGTGCACAATTTAAGCCCTCTGAAACCCTTAAAGCGCCCTATGTCATGCTGGGCTTCAACCTCTGCGCCGCCGAAAGTGATGCGAAAGCCCAGTACCTTAGATCTTCCTCACTACAATCATTTGTGAATTTGCGCCGGGGCACTCCAGGTCCGTTGCCACCGCCGATTGAAGATTTTGAAACCCAGTTATCTCCAGCGGAGCAGCAAATGGTCAAAGAGATCGGTCGCTGCTCAACCGTTGGTGATCTTGATACCGTGACTGACGGCTTTGCGCGGTTTATCGAGGAAACAGGCGCCGATGAATTAATGTTGGTCTCATCAATTTTTGACCCAGAACGGCGCCTTCGCAGCTATGAAATTGGGGCATTGGCCATGGAACGATTGAACCTGCCTCAAGCCGAGCCGATTGCTGGAATTTAAATTGATATCAGCCCATTGAGCCTAAACCAGCAAACGATGATAAATGCCTCGCAAACACCCTATTCCTCCAAGCTCCAAACCCAAAGTATCAGCCAAACACCCTTCCTGGAAAAAACACCCTCTCTACCCAGGCATACGCGAGAAAGGTTCCAGCACTGAGCAATCGGGAGGGTTCACACCAAAAGATTTGATTGCTTTTCTAGTCAACCGCTGCAATCGGAGTCCGCCAAAACCTTTCTAGCACCGATAAGATTTACTTGAGTTTGATGTGCGATAAGACTATCTCTGACGGGGAGAGTCGCTGATAATGAAGTATTCGCTAGTAAAGCAGACATCAAAAGGTATCCCTCAAGGAGCCAACCTACCTCACTCGTCTAGGTGACACACGGGCATTGGGATTAA
>CAJYBS010000057.1 GCA_913064795.1 uncultured Gammaproteobacteria bacterium | reverse complement strand
ATCAAAGGGTAACGCAAACAGTAGTTTTTGATCGATCGAGCAGAAAAAGATTCGGCACTCAGATTAAGCCGCGCTCTGAAAAATATTGTCTGCTGTTGCCGCACCGCAATCTCGACCTGGCAGGTCTGACTGGGGACCGGAAGTTGCCATAGATATTGTGTCTCCATTGGCATAAAAGGTGAGACGTGAAATGCCTTTTCTGTCTCAAGCCTATCTTCTATTTCAACTTCGGAGCGAGATTGTGATTGCGGGGCCAAAGCCACGACATAAACATGCCGCTCATCCCATGGTGTGTTGTGAACCTCAACAACCACGTAGGTCAGCACGTCCGCTTCAAAGCAGTAAAAAAGCGCAATGGGGTTCATAATCCGCCCCATAGAACGCCAATTCGCCAGCAAGCAAATCCTGCCGGTAAAGACATGGCCGTCATGGTCGAGGATGTGCTGCGCTACCGTCTCTTTTAAGGAAAGCGCCGAAGGCAAAAAGTCCTCGCGATGAAAACTGATGAGGTTCAACGCTTCATACGACAACAGTTTTGATTGCTCGCAGAGCGCTGCAATTTCTTCGATATCGCAGTAAAAGCTGGCGTGGGGGTATCGAAAGTGATGAAGCACAGGCCCTGATCGCATATGCAGCAATTCTCCCCAGTAAATTCGGGCTTCATTCATAACGACGCCTCAATCTCACGTACCACCCGCAACGCACTCACCACGCCGTCCTCGTGAAAGCCATTGAACCAATAAGCGCCGCAATAATGCGTTCGTTGATGACCTGAAATCTCAGCATGTCGCCGTTGGGCTTTCAGCATATTCTGATCAAAAATAGGATGGGCGTAATTCAGCGTCTTAATCAATCTGGCGGGATCAATCGATTCAACTTCGTGGAGCGTCACTAAAACAGGAAGGGTCGTTTCAAAATTTTGGAGCCGATTCATGTAGTAGGTGAGTCCCGCCTGGGTCGAACCCTGAGTTGCATGGTAGTTCCAGCTAGCCCATACCGCTCGATGTTTCGGCATAACGCTGGCGTCCTGATGCAGTGCAACGGTATTGTGGCTGCACCGCATGTCACCAAGAATTTCAGATTCCGCTGCCGTCGCGTCTTCTAGTAACGACCGGGACTGTGGCGCGTGACAAGCAAAAACCACTTCATCAAACCTTTCTATTTTGGATCCAACGGTTATATAGACCCCGTCGGGTGCGCGTCGAACGTTTGTCACAACGCTTGAAGTTCTAAC
Organism: uncultured Gammaproteobacteria bacterium; assembly: GCA_913064795.1. GTDB lineage: Bacteria > Pseudomonadota > Gammaproteobacteria > Pseudomonadales > Azotimanducaceae > UBA9926. The sequence continues at coordinate 6,931 of CAJYBS010000057.1, read as the reverse complement.
TGATCCGATCCGACCCGCCATGGCTTTTACATACTGCGCCGAGCCACCCTCAACAACATACCATTGAGGACGATCCTTGAGATCGAGCAATCCATGATGAAGAAAAAACTGAGCCAACATACCCATAGGAAAGTCTAAAATCTCAGCATCCCCAGTCGACCAAATCGCTGCAGCCATCGGAACCAGGTAGTCATTCATAAACGCTTTGCCAAAGTTTTCTCTCAAACAATAGTCCCGCAAAGACATTGTTTCCTGGGCGTCCATTGTCCGGGCACTGCGATTGAAACGCAGAATATCCATCAGCATTCCCCAAAAGCTCGGCTTTAAGACATTCGACTTTTGTGCGAAAAGCGTCCGAAGATTATGTCCGTTGTACTCAAGGTGCGGCCGTTTAAGGCTGAAGCTCATTTCCGTGGGTTGCCCGCGAACCTTAAGGGAGTTAAGCAGCGCCATAAAATGTGGATAAGTGCGGTCGTTATAGACGATAAAACCGGTATCCACAGCCACCGTAGTTTCATCCACCTCGATCTCGTGAGTATGGGTATGTCCGCCGAGATAATCATTGCGTTCAAATACGGAAACATCACATCGACCCGACAGATAGTAAGCCACGGTCAATCCCGATATGCCTCCACCGATGACCGCTATCGTTTTCATTTAGAACACCCTTTGACGCTCGTTTCTTATGCTCGTTTCCTACGCTCGTTTGATCAACCCAGCGCAGCCTGTTTTCGGTTCCCCCATCAAATGGTAGAGACCCTGATACTGAAGATCAATTCAAAAATGGCGCACCTCAGCACCCTTCAGCTTGACCCGGATTGAGGCTCAATTATACTCCCCCCATGCACCCTCTGACGCCACAAGAGCTGACATCCGTGACCGCAAAGAGCGATCTGCAAGCTTGGCGAGTCGTCTTTTTAGACTGGTCGATCATTATCGGCGCATTGATCATCGCTGGACTCAGCCCAAACCCGCTGACACTGCTCCTGGCGGTTGCACTGATCGGTTGTCGTCAACTGAGCCTCGGCATCATCGTTCACGAGACTGGGCATCAAACGTTTTTCAAATCCCGGGGGTTGAACGATTTTGTGGGTCGGTGGCTTTCTGGTTATTGGGTCTTCTCAAGCAAGAAAACCTACATGGAGGGACACCTCAAGCATCATCGATATGCAGGAACTGCTGATGATCCCGACTTAAAAAATTACGCCGCTTACCCAGTTTCACAGAGCAGTTTCCAAAGAAAGGTCTGGAGAGACCTGTCGGGGAAAACCGGTTGGCGGCGATTAAAGTCGATCGCTCGGTCGATCCTCCGATATCCTGCCCTGGATGAGGAATCAAAACGCGTTGTCAGAGGCGGCTTGATGACTAATTTCGCATTCTTGGGAGGACTCAGCCTACTTGGCCAACCCTGGCTTTACGGTTTATGGGTGCTCGCATTTATGACGACTCACATGCTGAGTACTCGGCTGCGTCAAGTTGGTGAACATGCTGGTGTTCCTGATTCAACGAGCAGTGACCCAAGACACAACACCCGCACCGTTTTAACCTCTTGGTGGGAAAGACTATTTATTGCGCCTCACCAGATTAGTTTTCACCTTGAGCACCATCTTCTCCCATCTGTCCCTCTCTACCAGCTTCCCAAATTGCATCAGCTGCTCATCCACCATCAGTACTATCGTGAGGTGGCCATCACTAAGGGGTATCCGGCGCTGATAAGGGCGGTTACGCGTAACCGTTAGCGTCGGTTCTTTGAGGCTGTGACTCAAACTTGTTTTAGGCGGGCCCAGCACCTTGATCAGGATCGTCATTTTCGGCGATCACTTTCTCTTGAATCTCTTGTCGGTGCACCGAGATTTCCTTTGGTGCTTCAACACCCAATCTCACTTGATTGCCCTTCTGGCCAAGAACCGTGACTTCAATTTCTCCGCCTATCACCAATGTTTCGCCAACCTTTCGGGTCAAAATTAACACTATGATCTCCTATGGATTCCTACTCGGCACTTTCGCAATGCAGATTAGAATCCTTGCGGTGGATGTCTTGATCTTAGCGCGTTCAATTCACGCTTTCACGCTCAGGAAAAATCCCCAACCTTATCCCATTCAAACAAGCCGCTAGCCCTCTCCTTTTCTGCTTGCAAACCTCAATCACAAGCCCCTGCAGAAATTAGTCTACTGCACAATGATTCGAGCTCCCAGACCTGTCAAGGAAATTGTAAACGCTGCCAAAGCACCGCTTACAAAGAGCAATCGCTGGGTTAAATATGGATCAGCGCTACACGAATCAAATCAGACAGGCGCCAAGATTAATCTGCCTTGCTTTGAAGGCGTCGGCCGCACCTTGCATTCGAAACGCCAAAGCTTTGAACTAGCAGGCCCTAGATCGCAAGCCTCATGGAGTGCTAAAGCAACAAACCGCCCCAAAAAATCAGTCTCAGGTTTCTGCTACCACCTCTAGACCAAATCCAGCGTGTAACGCTCGAGCGGCAAGCTCTAGATATTTCTCATCGATGACCACCGAGATTTTGATCTCCGACGTCGAAATAACCTGAATGTTAATGGACTCTTTGGCAAGAATTTCGAACATTTGGGTAGCTACCCCTGCATGGGAGCGCATCCCAACGCCGACGATGGATAGCTTCGCAATGCGCTCGTCGCCCAAAACCTCAGCCGCCTCGATCGTCCGGGCTACACCCGCCAACAATTGATGCGCGGTCTGAAAGTCAGATCTCTGTACGGTAAACGTAAAGTCAGTGTTGCCGTCAGCCCCGGTGTTTTGAACAATCATATCGACTTCGATACTGGCCTCGCTGATCGGCGCCAAAATCTTTGATGCGATTCCTGGCTGGTCTTTAACACCTCGGAGTGTCAACTTTGCTTCGTCCTTGGTGAACGCGATACCCGAAATAAGCGGCGCTTCCATCATAATCTGGTCCTCAGAGGTAATTAGGGTTCCTGCTACATCGTTGAAACTAGAGAGTACGCGCAGAGCGACTTTATTTTTGTTTGCTAACTCCACCGCTCGGGTATGCAACACCTTCGAGCCCGAGCTGGCCAGCTCGAGCATTTCTTCAAACGTGATACGCGACATACAGCGCGCTTCAGGAACAACCCGAGGATCCGTGGTGAACACGCCATCGACATCCGTAAAAATCTGACACTCATCCGCCTGCAGCGCTGACGCAACCGCGACGGCAGTGGTATCAGAGCCCCCTCTGCCAAGGGTGGTCACTCGACCCGACGGCGAGATACCCTGAAATCCTGCGATAACGGGCACCCGCTGCTCTGCCAAATCAGCCAATAAACGATCTTCTTCAACAGTCATCACTCTTGCCCGACCGTGCGCATCATCCGTCAAAATTTTAATCTGGTGGCCCTGATAAGATTTGGCGGTGATGCCTTTTTTGACCAACATCATTGCAAGCAGAGCGGTGGTCACCTGCTCACCGGTTGAAAGCAACACATCTAGTTCTCGCACAGAATCCGCGCCGCCTGCGTCAACTTCCTCGGCAAGGGAGACCAGTCGATCAGTCTCATGGCCCATCGCGGAGACGACCACTATGACTTCATGGCCCTGTGCCCTTGATTTGACCACTCGATCGGCAATTTTTTCGATCAGTCCTACATTTGCGACTGATGTTCCGCCAAATTTCATGACTAAGCGCGCCATGGGATTTCCTCTAATACAACTAAATCAAATGGAGCGTCAGGTTAAGCCAGTTTCGCTTCTAAAAAAGCGGGAACGGAATCGAGAGCCCCGGGCAATGCTGCCGGATCGTTTCCGCCGGCACGCGCCATATCGGGACGCCCTCCTCCTTTACCGCCAACTTGCCGTGCTACATGGTTAACAAGTTCGCCGGCCTGAACACGATCTATAAGATCTTTCGTCACGCCTGCGATTAAGGCTATCTTTTGGTCTTGAACTGCTGCCAAGACCACCACGCCGCTCCCGAGCTTATTCTTCAGCCGATCGAGCGCGTCGGGCAAACTTTTTGCGTCAGCACCATCAATTTGATTAATGAGGACCTGGACCCCCTCGACGTCTATGACAGAGTCTGCGGTATCCATCGTTTCACCGCTGACCAATTTCATTTGCAATGCAGCGACTTCTTTTTCTAGGCGGCGATTAGCATCGATAAGGGACTCCAACCGCTGCACAACACCCGACCGATCTACCTTCAGAAGCGCTGACAAGCCATCCGCGAGCGCATCCGTTTCAGCTATAACATTCAGTGCTGACTCAGCCACGACGGCCTCGATTCTACGAACGCCGGAAGCAATTCCTTGCTCCGAAATGATTTTCAGTTGCCCGAGATCACCGGTTCGCTGCGCATGCGTACCACCGCAGAGCTCAACTGAAAAGCCCTCGCCCATCGTCAACACACGCACCACCTCCGTGTACTTTTCACCGAACAACGCCATGGCGCCTTTCTCTTTGGCTGCTTCAACGCCCATTGCTGCTGTTTCGATGATAGAATTTTTTAATATCTCTGCATTACAAAGTGCTTCAATCTCGGTGAGCTCAGCCGTTGTCACCGCCTCAAAATGCGAAAAATCGAATCGAAGACGATCTGCATTGACCAAAGAGCCCCTTTGATTTACATGATCACCTAAGACCGTCCTCAAGGCAGCATGAAGAAGGTGGGTCGCAGAATGATGCCGTGCTGCTCGGCCTCGGGTTTGCGGATCGACCTCGGCGCTTAGTGAATCACCAACCCTCACCAAGCCCTGTTCCATTTGGCAATGGTGCAAAATGGCTGCACCCGCTTTCGTTGTATCGAAAACATTGATACTGCCGTTTGCAGCTTTCAAGGAGCCCTTATCACCCACCTGACCCCCGCTTTCGGCGTAAAAAGGCGTTTGATCTAAGACTAACAGCGCCTCTTCTGCACCATTCCACTGATCTACCGAAACGCCAGAGACATAAATCGCGATCACGGCGGCATCCGCCGACAATTGATCGTAGCCGACAAAGGGGGTCTCAATGTCGAGCTCCATCTCGAGCTCAACGTGCTCCGAAAACTTGCTACTAGCGCGTGCGCGTTCACGTTGATCGTTCATCGCTTGCTCAAAACCCTTCTCATCGAGTGTTAAGCCCCGCTCGCGAGCAATATCACCGGTGAGATCTGCTGGAAACCCATAAGTATCATAGAGTTTGAAAATGACCCCTCCAGGGATCACCGAGTCTGAAAGATCCTTGATTGCTTCGTCTAGCAACCGCATGCCTTGGTCTAGGGTCAAAGCAAATTGTGTTTCCTCCTTCAAAACGATTCTCTCGATCTGATCGGCCGTTTTAACCAGCATAGGATAGGCGGCTCCCATCTCCTCTATCAATAGAGGCACCAGGACGTGGAAAAAAGGCTCCTTTGCACCTAAGGCATGTCCATGTCGAAGCGCGCGGCGCATAATTCTCCGCATCACATAACCCCGACCCTCGTTAGAGGGTAAGACACCATCGCTGATCAGAAACACCGAAGACCTCAGGTGATCTGCAATGACTTTCAACGACGGGTGGCTCGGATCCTGACAGCCAAGCACTTCCGCCGCGCGTCGAATAATGGGTTGAAAAAGATCGGTGTCGTAGTTGTTGTGCACCTTTTGCATGACCGCTGCAAGCCGCTCTAAGCCCATACCCGTATCAACGCAAGGGCTCGGTAGCGGGGTTAAAGTGCCGTCGGCACTCCGATCGTACTGTGTGAAAACGAGATTCCAAATCTCTACGAAACGATCAAGATCGTCGTCAACAGAGCCAGGAGGTCCGCCAGGCACATGAGCACCATGATCATAAAAGATTTCTGAGCATGGGCCGCAAGGGCCGGTATCGCCCATCGTCCAAAAGTTGTCTTTATCTCCCATTCGAGACATTCGATCAGGGTCGAATCCAATCTCGTCAACCCAAATCGCGTGGGCCTCGTCATCGCTGTCATGGATTGTGACCCAAAGTCGGTCTTTTGGAATCTCGAGGACTTTAGTCAGAAAATCCCAGGCAAATTGGATGGCTTCGGCCTTGAAGTAATCACCAAAGCTGAAATTTCCCAGCATTTCGAAAAAGGTGTGATGTCGGGCGGTATATCCGACATTATCAAGATCATTGTGCTTACCACCGGCACGAATGCACCGCTGACTGCTCACCGCTCGGGTATAACCTCGATTTTCTTTTAAAGCGAAAGCCTCTTTAAACTGCACCATCCCGGAATTGGTAAACAGCAACGTTGGATCGTTGTCTGGAACCAATGACGATGACTCAACAATCGTATGGCCCTGCGCTTTAAAAAAAGCTAAGTAGGCGGATCGAATCTCCTGGCTGTTCATCTTGGTTCCCCATATCTACCATCAGCCTGACAAATTTATTGCCTCTGGCTGAATTTTGTTCTGCCCATTATAAAGCAGCTGAGATATGTTCATAGTGAAATCCGCGCTGCTGCAGAAATCGGCTGCGACGCGCCCGCTCCTTGGGTTCAAGATCGCTTGAAACAAGGCTTTCGCCGAACCGCTTTTCCACAACAAAACGCGCTACAGCCACCCAATCTATCGATTCGTCATTCAAAGATTCCGTAATCAGCGAGGAGGCTACACCTTTTTGAGACAACTCGTTTCGAATCTTGTTCGGGCCTTGCCCCCGCTGTGACCGATACCGCACGTAAGATTCAGCCAATCGAGCATCACTTTGTAAGCCATCTGACTGCAACTGAGCAATCACTTCCGCTTTTAGAGACTCAAACCCTGGAAACCGTCGCCCCAACTTTCTCAGTAACTCACCTTCAGACTGTTCTCTTTGCGCCAGCAAAGATAAAGCAGCTTGACGCAGCATTCCGCTCGTGACCTCATGGGTGTCGTTCAAAGCGGAATCGACGGAGCAACCCCCTCCTGAAAGCTCAGACTTGTCATCGACCAGCCAGGCTTTAGTCTCTAGGCGCTGAACATCGGCAACCTC
>CAJYBS010000056.1 GCA_913064795.1 uncultured Gammaproteobacteria bacterium | reverse complement strand
GAACCTTGAGCTTTTTGATGTATGTGTACTATGCGGTGAAAGACCGGTTGATTGTTTTTTCACTGGGCCGGCTCTTGAGTTCGAGCCGGGCGATTTTGCATGTCGGGTTGCCCGCGATTGCGGCAAATTTGATCTCTCCCATTTCGCTCACGGTAGTGACCCGACTGCTCGCCGGGCATGGCGAAGCGGTGGTTGCCGGATTCAGTGTGGCCTCCCGGATTGAGACGATGTTGGCCATGGTTATGTGGGCATTATCGATGAGCGTCGCACCTTTTGTGGGTCAGAACTGGGGAGCCCGTCAGTACGATCGTGTTAGAGGGGCTTTACGCAGTGCGAATATTTTTGCATTGGCTTGGGGCGCCCTCGCCTTTTTGTGTCTTTATCTGTTGGGCCCTGGGTTAATTGCGCTGGTCAATGACGACCCTGCGGTGATCGAGGCGGCCAGTAGTTACTTGCTGATCATTCCCCTAGGTATGGGCATGATGGGAATTGTGGCAAATAGCACATCAAGTTTTAATGCTCTGGGTATGCCCGGGCCACCTTTGATTATTTCTGTGACGCAGATGTTGTTCTTATCTGTGCCATTGGCACTGCTTGGAAACTATTTGATGGGTTATCAGGGTATTTTCATAGGCAGTGTTGTAGCGATTGTCATTACTGCAGTGACGTCTTTTGTTTGGCTACGTCTCACTTTGAAGCGTCGCATTCGGGCGGCCCTCAAAGAGGGCTAGACCGTGATCCTGTGCTTTGGGATCGACTGGATCGTGTATTGACCGACAGCCCAAGGACCGCGATTGCAGCGATGAGGTACAAAATGATGAAGGTGACGGAAGCAGCGGAGTAGTCGCCGGTGGTGTCATAGACCCATCCGGCGAACGGCGTACCGATTAAATGAATGAGCGCCATCGGCGGCCGCATCGCGCCCAGTACCCGTCCAAATGATGCCCGCCCAAAAGCGGCGCCAACCACCGCTCCTTGCATTGGAACCACACCGCCCATCCCAAACCCAAACAAACAGGCGCCTAACAGAAAGAATCCGTAACCGGGTGCGTTCAGCATCACCAGTTGTCCAAGGATCTGAAAAAAAATACCAAGCCAAAGGGCATATCGAACATCCCAAAGATCTACCAGCCGCCCGAAAATGAGCTTGCCCGCAACGCCAAACCCCGCGGTTGCCGAAGCGATCAGAGAGGCGTTCAACAGGCTGTAACCCTGGTCAGTCAATAGAGGCACCATATGAATCAAAGTTCCCGATTGAACACAAAACAGAAGGCCAATCACCACGACCAAAATCCAGAAATTTTTATTGTTTAAGAACTCCCGGGTTTTTAGAGGTGGTTTCGAGGGGGGTAGACGCGAGCGCTCATGCTCACCGTCAGGGAGTTGTCCTGCGTCCTCTGGCTTTGAAATCACGAACCTCAGGACGACGGGCATGACAAAAATGATGGTGATGAGGCCGTAAAGCATAAAGCCCTCACGCCATCCGGCATGGGTGATCAAAGCGGCGCTGATGCCGGGCATGATCACACCAGAAACCGAGATTCCGGTCGCAGCGATGCCGAGCGCGGCCCCCCGTTTTAAGACAAACCAGTTACTTACCAATTTTGAGGTTGCCAGCTGCCCCATGGCCCCTGCCCCAAAACCGATGAAGACGCCCAGAATGAGATAAAATTGTAGTGCTGTTTTAGAAAACCCCAAGGCAATAAAGCCCGTGCCCATCGACAGTGCGCCAAGAGCCATAATCAATTTGAGGGGATAGCGATCGAGGGCTCGGCCAAGAAAGGGTGCCAATAGCGCGCCAACCCCTTGGGTGAGCGTGATTCCAACCGCGACCCCAAGCCTCGAGTCACCGAACTCGATGGCAATGGCCTTAAAGAAAACACCATAAGAGTAGAAAAAAAAGCCGACGGCGATAAAGTCTACGAAAAATGCGACAGCCACCATGCGCCAGCCGAGGAAACTGCTATCTGGTGCGCGCATCATGGGGGCCTCAAACCACGGATTGTAGCGGTTTCAGATCTTTGTGTAAGCTGGTTTGTCCTCATTGCGCCAAAGGAACGACTATGGAGAGAAGCATCGAATTAGAACAAGGCCTCGTTACGGGGTGGTGTGACCCTGCCTTGGAGTCGGTCCTCAATGCTTTCGTCAATAATTTTAATGCTCGGGGTGAGCTAGGCGCGGGTCTTGCGATCTACCGCCAAGGCACTTGTTTGGTTGATTTGGTGGGTGGATTTAGCGATAAAGAACGGCAGAATCCTTGGCAGAAAGATACGGTCTGCGTTGTCCACTCCTGCACCAAAGCCGCCACAGCCCTGTGTTTGCACCATTTGATCGATCAGGGCGACGTGCAGCTCAATGATCCGGTGGCTCGCTTCTGGCCGGAGTATGGTCAATCGGGCAAGCGTAGCACCACCCTTGCCATGCTACTGAACCATACCAGTGGCATTCCCGCTTTGAGAGCCCCGTTGCCAGAGCAGGCATTTCTTGATTGGCCCTACATGACCCGGGTGATTGCCGAAGCAGCACCTTTTTGGGAGCCAGGAACCCAGCATGGGTATCAGATGACAACCTTTGGTTGGTTGATTGGAGAGGTGGTCAGGCGGGTATCGGGTCAATCCTTAGGTCAGTATTTCAAGACCCATCTTGCTGAACCCTTAGGCGCTGATTTCTGGATCGGATTACCCGAGGAGGAGCATCACCGGGTAGCAAAATTGGCGCGTTATCGTCCTCAAAAAGGTTTGGCTTCCGCCGCGTTCACCCGCCGTTTAATGGCCGACCCCGAGGGAATACCCGCCCTGGCCTATTTCAATACTGGGAAGTTTCGCGCCGATGCTGCCGCCAGCTATTCGGCTGAGTTTGGTGCAGGCGGGGGTATTGGCAGTGCCCAAAGTCTGGCAAGGCTCTACGGACCTTTGGCCAACGGCGGTTGCTCTGGAGGTCAGCAGCTGTTGAGTGAACGGCAGGTGTCATTAATGGCTGATACCTCGATTAAAGGCGGTGAGGATCGAACCTTGATTATGCCAACGCATTTCAGCTTGGGGTTTATGAAATCGATGGATAATTTCGAGCGTCCCGGGGGCGCGATGGAATCCCTGGTTTTAGGGTCGTCTGCCTTTGGCCATGCTGGGGCTGGCGGCAGTTTGGGATTTGCCGACCCAGGGCTGGGTCTTTCCTTGGGTTACGTGATGAATCAAATGGGCCCTGGTATTTTGGTGAATGAGCGGGGTCAGAGCTTGGTGGACGCAGTCTACGCAGAGATGGGACAAACCCGATCAGTTCTAGGCGATTACCGAGACGAGTCAGCCAAGATCTAATCGGTTGTTATAGCGTTTTTTGGATGGATTGATCGGTTGGAGAGCTTGCACCATCGTGATACGGTGCTCCGTTGTAGGAGATTGTTTGCGCCATTATGGGTTGGTACTTTCGATCAAGATCGTTGCCGTAGCTGGGCAGCGCGGCCCCTAGGACGCCGGGTTTGCTAGCGGTAAATTGGGTCTTAGTCGGTCACAAAACTGAATTAGACTCGGTCCGCCCAATGGGCCGAAATGCCCAAAATGGGCTGTACTAGAAGGAGAGAAGACATGAATTTCGAATTTTCAGACGAGCAAAATATGCTCAGAGAACAGGCGCAGACCTTTCTACGGGCGGAGTGTCCTCCCCAGGCCGTCCGCCAGGTGCTAGATGGTGACGCGCCGTTTGATCGCGGACTTTGGCAAAAGGTTGTGGAAATGGGTTGGACTGCGACTGCCATTCCAGAAGCCTATGATGGATTGGGTTTGTCTTATCTAGAGTTATCGGTCATTGCAGAAGAATTGGGTCGAGCTTTGGCGCCGATCCCCTTCTCGTCATCCGTTTATCTTGCAACCGAAGCGATTTTGATGGCAGGTTCTGAAGCGCAAAAAACCGCCTGGTTGCCCAAGCTCGCCTCGGGTGCGGTCATTGGCTGTTTAGCGGCGGCGGAAACCAGCGGGCAACCAACGGCCGGGAAGCTCACCGTGCAATTTGAAAACGGCAAGCTTACAGGCTCTAAGCGCCCGGTTGCTGATGGTGATGTAGCAGATCTTGCAGTGGTGGTGGCAGCAAGCGCAGATGGTCCCGTGCTGTGCCTGACAGATCTGAATCAAGCGGGGGTTGCTCGCTCAGGTATCAAGACACTGGATCCAAGTCGTTCCCATGCCGAAATTCGTTTCGATCAGGCAGAAGCGGAAGTTCTAGGTGGCCTCGGGGAGGGTTGGCATTTATTGCAGGCACTCTACGATCGCGCTGCGGTTTTGTTTGCTTGGGAGCAGGTGGGTGGATCGGAAACGGCCCTGGAAATGGCAAAAGAGTATTCCCTTGGACGCTTCGCATTCGGTAGGCCGATTGCTACCTATCAAGCGATTAAGCATAAGTTGGCCCAAGCCTACGTTAAAAATACGCTCGCTCGAGGTAACTGTTATTACGGCGCTTGGGCGCTGTCAACCGACGCCGAAGATCTGCCGATCGCGGCAGCCTCGGCCCGGGTTTCTGCGACCCAGGCGTATTACTATGCCTCGAAGGAAAATATCCAAACTCATGGCGGTATGGGATTTACTTGGGAGTTCGATTGCCAGTTCCCCTATCGCCGGTCCAAATTATTGGCCGTCAACATCGGTTCAGAAGCGATTTGGCAGGAAAAGCTGATCGCCGCAATTGAAGCTCAACGCGCCGCTTGAGGCGAAGTTAGCAAAGGAGAAAAATCATGGATTTTAATGACACAGCACAAGAAGCAGCTTTTAGAACAGAGGTACAAACCTGGTTGACGGCTAACATTCCGTCAGAAGCTGAATTACAAGACCTAGACTATATTCAGCGTGCGAAACTTTGGCAGAAGCGTAAATATGAGGCAGGTTGGGCCTGCATTCGTTGGCCAAAGGCTCACGGCGGCCGGGACGCCAGCGCGATTGAGCAAGTAATTTTTAATCAAGAAGAAGCCAAATTCGACACGCCAGACGGCATCTTCAGTATCGGTCAAGGAATGTGCGCTCCGACCATGATGACCTGGGCAACGGACGATCAAAACGAGCGATTTATGCCACCGCTGGCGAGTGGAGAGGAGGTGTGGTGTCAGTTATTCAGCGAGCCTGCTGGTGGTTCTGATCTGGCAGCGTTGCGGACTAAGGCGGTGAAAGATGGTGATGATTGGGTGGTCAATGGTCAAAAGATCTGGACCTCAGGCGCGCATTACTCTGACTATGGCGTGCTGGTACTTAGAACAGACCCTGATCTGCCAAAGCACCAAGGCTTGACCTATTTCTTTTTGGACATGAAGTCACCAGGGATCGACATCAAACCGATTCGTCAGATCTCAGGAGGCGCTAACTTTAATGAGGTCTATTTCAATGATGTTCGCATTCCGGATGCTCAGCGGTTAGGTGCGGTGGGACAGGGCTGGCAGGTTGCACTGACGACCTTAATGAATGAACGCGCGTCGATCGGGGGTGGCGGAGGCGGCGTTAACTTTAACTCTGTCTTTGAATTGGCTCAGACCGTTGACCTTGGTGATCGCCCAGCGATTGAAGATCCTTCAGTCCGACGAAAACTTGCAGACTGGTATGTGCAGGAGTCGGGGCTCAAGTTTACCGGTTATCGCTCGATGACAGCGCTATCCAAAGGCGAAATTCCAGGACCCGAAAATTCCATTGGCAAGTTGGTGGGCGCGCCCAAACAGCAGGATATGGCGAGTTTTGCACTCGACCTTCTTGATCAAGCGGGCATTATTTGGGACGAGGCGCATTCGGCGAATGCGGGACTGTTTCAAGCGACCTATATGGCATCTCCCGGATTGAGGATTGCCGGTGGGACCGATGAGATCATGGCCAACATTATCGCTGAGCGTGTGCTCGGTATGCCCCAAGATATTCGTGTGGACAAAGGCATTCCTTTCAGTGAGGTACCCACTGCTTCTTAGTAAGGCCAGCGACCCCGAGGAAAAGTCATGGGGGCATTGAGCATCGGCTGATGCGGTTTTTTGACGAGAGACGGCGATGGCCCAATGCGGGTCCCCCCTCGTAGAGGAGACAAGAGTCAGCTGAAGCGAGATAGCCATGGGTGAAAATTGTCCAATGCCTGCCCGGTTTAATGCAATGGCGGTCACCCTGATGCTTTTTTTAGGCCTCCCTGGGCTCGTTGGATGCGGTGAGGGTGGATCGGCGCCCTCAGAGGCGGTAGCGGCTGCGAATTCGCCTCCCAGGTTATTGTCCCCCATAGAATACAATCATGAAGAAGGTGCGTTGCTTGTTGTGGCCCTGGTGGCAGAAGATGACGAGGGGGATGCGATTCGTTTTACCCTAGCATCGGGACTCGATAGTGCGCTCTTTGGGATTGATGCAGAGGGGCAGTTACAGTTCAATGCGGCACCTGATTTTGAAGCGCCCAATGATAGCGACCGTGACAACCGCTACAGGCTGGTTATCGTCCTTTCTGATGGTAAGCAAAGTGTCGATTATGAATTACTGATTACCATTACCGATCTGAACGAATATCTTTTGCTCAAGGGCGGGTCGGAACAACGTGCTATTTCCCAAGTAGTTCAGGAGGAAACGGTTCAGCGAGAATATTGGCTGAGATCAGCTTCTGAACCAAAACAAAGCGACTACCCGATTTTAATCTTTTTGCATGGTGCTGGCGGCAATGGGCGAGTCATGCTCAATGACGAACGGGTTATAGAATTGATTGAGGGCGATCAGTGGGTCGGGGTTTTCCCTTCTGGTATCGACGGTCGCTGGAACTCAAATGGCGAAACCGATGCGGATGATGTTGATTTTATCCGGCGCATCTTACTGGACTTAGAGGCCTTTGAAAGCTTGTCTAAGGCCGCAGTCTATGGTGTTGGTTTTTCAAATGGCGCGAGCATGATTAATCGACTGGGCAAAGAGACTGATATTTTTGTCGCGATTGCACCCATTGCTTCGCAACAAATCAAAGAATTATCAGTGCTTGATGCACCTGCCCCGCCCTCGGTTTTTCAGATTAATGGAGAGCTCGATCCGATCATTCCCACCGAGGGGGGGATCGGGTTTGGTGATTTTGAATATCTGTCTGCCATGGAGAGTGCTCAAAACTGGGCTGATCAAAATAGTTGCTCAGGTTCCTGGGATGAGCAGAAGGTTTATTGGGGAGACTATGAGGTGCGTTCGAAAGAACAGGTCGACTGCGTTGCGGGTCGTAGGGTCGGCGCCTACGTTGTGCTTGGTGCCGGTCACACAACAAGGTTTGGGCCCGACTTTAATGTCTTTACGCTAATTTCGAGCCTTTTTCTGGACCTGCCAAATCCGTAAGGACTTGGTCAAGGTCTCTCAGTCCTTAGATTTGGTGAATCCTGCCGCAATGCGCTCATTCATGTCTGGCGCAACCCCAGGGCCATTCGATCGCTCCTCGATTAGGCCGCCTTCGAGAGACTGGTTTTGTCCCATATGGATGAGACTTTTGTCTGCCCGCAAAGTGTGCCAAGAGTTTTTGGTGAAACTTTGCGCCATTGCGATGGCCGCTTCGAGCAAACGATCATCAGCAACGCATTGATTGGCAATGCCGAGTGCAACCGCTTCATGACCATCGATGGTGCGACCAGAAAACATGAGCTCCTTGGCTTTGACAACGCCAATCCTTCTGGGAAGCCGTTGACTCATCCCCCAGGTGGGCGACATGCCCCACTTACCGTGGGTATCAGCCAATCGAGCTGATTCCGCAGTAATCATGAGATCACAGGAGAGGGCGAGTTCAAGAGAGCCGGTATAGCAGTGACCTTGCACTGCTGCGATCACCGGTTGGGGTAGGCGCTCGATCGCGTCAAGGGTCTCTGCCTGAAAGTGTGCTGAAGGCGCTCTTTCGCCAGATTGAATTGCTTTGAGATCGTTGCCGGCGGAAAAAGACCGGCCTTCGCCTCGCAAAATCACACAGCCCACGGAATCAGTTGCCGATGCAATTTGATCGATTTCAGCTCGAAGTTCGACAAAGAGATTGGGGCTGAGCGCATTGAGTGCTTCGGGCCGATTAAGGCTGAGGATCGTAATTCCTGATGGAAGATCTTCCCGGGTGATGTCAGTCATGAGCGGTTCCTTTTTAATAAAGCCCGGCATTAATGCTTTCCGGTATGTTTGAGCAAATAGCACCCCGCTGACACTTGTTTGTTATCAGCGCCAAGCAGT
>CAJYBS010000055.1 GCA_913064795.1 uncultured Gammaproteobacteria bacterium | reverse complement strand
ACCGATGGCGCTTGGTTTTGGCGAAGCCGCTGAGTTACGGACGCCGATGGCAGTGTCTGTAACTTCAGCGCTTTGCGCCCGGCATTGGGACCGAATGCCAGGCGATAGGTAATAGACGCTCCGACGATCGCACCCATCGCGTCCTCCTCGTCCTGCATGAGATCCAGATACTCGGACTCAGCATCGCGGACCAAGTAACCTGCATTCTCCAGGAACCGTGAGACGCGCCTGGCAATCGTGTGGGCAATGACATCCAGATCCTCACAAGTAGGCGGTTTGACTGGCCAGAAGTAGCCTTTGGCATGCCAAGGACCTGATTGAAAATACCCGTCACAGGCTACCCGACTCTGTGCGCTATATTGAGCTGCGACAAGCTGACCCCAATGCTGACCCGATGCTGAGCCTCATGATTACAGCGCCGAACTTGGATCAGCAAACTGCTTTCGAATTGCTGGATTTGGGGGTGAGACAACGGTTGGAACGGCTTGAAGGCGTGAATTCCGTCGAGCTTTTTGGCGCTGAAGAGCGGTATGTATTGGTTGAGTTGGATCGCTTTAAATTGGAAAGTCTTGGGCTTGACTTCTTTGAGGTCCGGCAAAGACTTGAATCGGAAAATTTTTTTACGTCTGCGGGCAGGATCGATGGCGGTTTGAGCGAATTTCGCGTGCGACCCCTTGGCCAGTTTAAGCGCGTCGCAGATATTGAAGCGCTTAGTTTTGGGCCAAACGGTATTCAACTGAAGGATTTTGCCAGCATCGGTTTCGTGCCCCAGGAATGGACCGAGCGTCGTCGCGTAAACGGTGAGGCCTCGCTTGGACTGTCTGTCTTCAAAAAGCCTGAGGCTAATCTGGTGGCGGTAGCGACTTTGGTCGAGGAGGAGCTTGCTCGTGCCTTTGAGGATCCCGCACTTGCCAACATCGAAGTGACGCCGGTGGACAGTGCAGCCAGCGGCGTGATTACCGCGTTGTCGGACTTACGGGACAGCGGTCTTTTGGGCGGATTGCTGTCTTTAATGACGTTGATGCTTTTCTTGAGGCAATGGCGAAGTAGCTTGATTATCGCGATGACGGTACCGTTGTCGCTGTGCGCGACCCTGGGGGTCATGTACTTTATGGGCATGACCCTCAACATCCTCTCGTTAGTGGGTTTGATGCTCGCGATCGGCTTGTTGGTCGACAACAGTGTGGTCGCCAGTGAAGCGATCGACTATCGGCGACGAGGGGGCGCCTCCGCTAAAGATGCTTCCAGGCAGGGCGTTTCAGACATTGCGATGGCGATTACTGCGGGGACGCTCACAACCGTCATTGTTTTCGTGCCAAGCTTTATGACCGATATTCAGCAGGTCGCCGTGATCCAGCAAAATATTGCGATTCCGCTGTGCGTTTCGTTGATCGCGAGTTTACTGATAGCCCAAACACTGGTGCCCACAGCTTCCGCGAGATTGGGGATCAATGAAGCTCGACAAACACCGATCATTGATCGCCTCGGCAGGGTCTACACCCGAGCATTGAGTTTTGTGCTGAGGTTTCGGTTCTTGTCGTTACTCGTTAGCGTGTTGTTATTGCTTAGCAGTCTCTGGGCGTATCAGCGGCTCGATGTGAACATGAACCCCGATGAAGAATCCCCGCGCTTGAGCCTTGGGTTCTCTATGCGCGGATCGATGGATCTTGAAAGCATAGAAGCTTTCGTCCAGCGCTTGGAGCAGTATTTACTGGATAACAAGGCATCGTTTTACATAGACGATATGTTCAGTCGTTACAACATTGATCGAGGCAATATCAGATTGACCTTGGCTGAAGATGCGCCGCTTGCTCCCAAGGCCATCGAACGGCTAATCGAAGCCGATTTACCCCAAGCTCCTGATATGCGGGTGCGCTTTGGCGGCCACAAGCGTGGTTTTGGCGGCGGTAACAATCAATTGTCTCTTCGTCTCATTGGTCCCTCAACCGATGTCTTGATTGACGAAGCCGATGCGCTCATAGAAGTCCTGGAACAAGTCGAAGGGCTGGCAAACGTTCGGACCAATTCAGAGTCGCGACGGCAAGAGGTAGTGATTCGAATAAGACCCGAGGTCGCCGGCTTATATGGCGTCTCTGCACGTCAAATTGCTCAGACGGTCTCGACAGCATTTGGCGCGCAATTGTCTCGAGGGCTTCAGCAGCCACTGCGCGAATATGCGATTTGGGTGGGGCTCAAAGATGGGCGAGATGCAACGCTTGCAGACCTTAGAACGTTGCCGATTTCGGTCGCGGACGGGGGCTCGGTTTCCCTTGAGACCATTGCTGACCTTGAAATTCAGTCCTCGCTGCGTTCGATCCGGCGGGAGAATCGCGAGACTGAGGTCCAGATCCAGTTTGACCTAGCGGAAGGTACGATGCCTGAAACCGCCAGCGCAAGGGTCGAAGCGCTGATGGAGGGTTTTCAATTGCCCCCGGGGTATCGCAGCGAGATGGGGTCTGGTTTCTCATTCGATATTGAAATGGCGGCGGAAATGGGTGTCAACATCCTGTTTGCGATCCTATTGATCTATATGTTGATTGCAGCGTTGTTTGAATCGATTTTATTTCCTCTGGCAGTGTTGGTGTCCATCGCCTTCAGTGTCGTGGGCGTCTTTTGGTTTTTATTAGCGACTGGAACAACCTTTACGGCGATGGCGATGACTGGCATGTTGTTGCTTGCAGGTATTGTCGTAAACAATGGTATCGTACTGCTCAGCCGCATCATTCAGCTTCGTCGGGAGGGTATGCCCCGGTTCGAGGCGATTTTAGAAAGTGGTCGTCATCGTTTGCGACCGATTTTGATGACCGTATGCACCACGGTTGCTGGGTTGTTGCCATTGGCGTTGGGAGACGTTCGGGTAGGCGGGATGGGGCCCAGCTACTTTCCTATGGCTCGAACCATCATCGGCGGATTGGTGTTCTCGACGCTCATTACACTGGTAATCCTGCCACTGGTTTATGTGCTGCTTGATGATCTCAAGGTCGGCACCCAGCGGAAGCTGCATTGGGTTAAAGTTCAATGGAGCCGAATTCTATCCACCTAAGATTGGCCTGACCTATGCTGAGTGCGTTGGCAATATCAAATTATCGATCCATTCGATCTATGGTTCTGCCCTTGGCGCGTTTAAATCTTGTGACTGGGCCCAATGGTGCAGGAAAATCCAATCTATACAAAGCATTGCGACTTTTGTCGGACACGGCGCTCGGGTCTGCCACGGCCAGTATAGCGGGTGAAGGCAGCCTCAATTCTGTGCTTTGGGCTGGCCCTGAGCAGTTGAGTCGCGCCATGAAAAAGAGCGAGCAACCCATTCAAGGTGGGCCCAGGAAAAACCCAGTCGCAGTCAAGCTAGGTTTTTCTGATGATGATTACAGCTATACCATTGATTTTGGTTTGCCAGGTCCTGTTCCAAGAACATTTTTTGACGGTGATCCCGAGATCAAGCGCGAGGTGATTTGGCGAGCCGGCACCTTCCATCACAGCCGTATCGTAATGGATCGATCCGGACCCTTGGTGAAGGTCCGAAATGATGCAGGTGCCTGGCAGGTTGTGCATCGACACCTACCGGTGTTTGATAGCGTCTTAGCCCGCGCCAGCGACCCATTCTCTGCACCGGAAGCCTTTCAGTTGCGAGAAAGTATCCTTTCCTGGCGTTTTTACGATCAGTTTAGAACTGATCGCGAAGCGCCAAGTCGAATTCCCCAAGTCGGTACCCGTACCGCTGTTTTGCATCATGATGGTCGAGATTTGCCCGCAGCCTGGCAGACAATTTTAGAAATTGGTGATGCGGAGGGCTTGAATCAAGTTTTGGGCGATGCGTTTCCGGGTGCGACGGTCGAAATTCGACGTGAAGCCGGCCGGTTTTCATTGCGGTTTTTTCAACAGGGCTTGCTCCGCCCCCTCGAACAGCAGGAATTATCCGATGGTACGCTCCGCTATCTCTGTTTGGCTGCGGCCCTCATGACCCCGCGACCGCCCAGTTTAATGGTTTTAAATGAGCCCGAGACCAGTCTCCATCCGGAATTGATTCCTCCTTTGGCACGTCTGATCGAGCGCGCCTCAGAAAACACTCAGCTCTGGGTCACCTCCCATTGTGAGCCGCTCATCGATTGCTTGAGCGCAGATAGCGGATGCAATCACTTGGCGCTGAGCAAAGCGCTGGGGGAGACGCAGCTGGATGACAGCCGGAGCCTTGATGATCCCGCGTGGCGCTGGCCTGGACGGTGATACTCCCGGGGTGTTGCGGCTCCCTCAAAGCGACTGTTTTGTTAGCGGCGGGTCCGTGCTGTATTGCGGAATGTAAACAGACTCTCATTGCCTAATCCCGCCTGACGGGTCGCGACAGCCTAGGGATACAGTCCGTGCTCTAGGCCCAGTTGTAAGTTTCGATCGGAAAACCATTTGCTGCGGCCGTCTCGATCCACTGGGTCACTTTAGCTGGGGTAAGCCTAGATCCTTGGCTCGATGATGGTCATACTCCTAGAACAATGGGAGTGAAGGAATCGGGAGCCGATATATGAAAGGATATGTGCTGGGTTTGTTAACCCTGGTGTTTTGGGCGAGCGACGTCTGGTCCGCACCCTGGGAATCACTGATCGAGGTTCGGACTGAGCACCACCTCCAAGATGTTGTTGCTTTGCGGCATTGGTTTCATGCCAATCCGGAGCTTGGTAACCGGGAGTTCAATACATCGGCTCGCATCGCCCAGGAGCTCAAAGACTTGGGCTTTGATGACGTCAAGGAGGGGATCGCACACACCGGGGTTGTGGGTATGCTTCGCGGCGGTCGGCCGGGACCCACGGTCGCGCTCCGGGCAGATATGGATGCGCTCCCGGTCAAGGAAAAGACCGGGCTACCGTTTGCTTCGACAGTAACGACGTTATGGGGCGGTGTTGAGACGGGTGTGATGCATGCGTGCGGTCACGACGCACATATGGCGATATTGCTGGGTGTGGCGCGGGTTCTATCGGATATGCGAGCGGAAATACCAGGGACCGTAATGTTTGTCTTCCAGCCTGCCGAGGAGGGACCTCCCCTTGACGAGGAGGGCGGCGCCGAATTGATGCTAAAGGAAGGAATCTTCAGGGGTGCGGATCGGCCCGGCGCCGTTTTTGGGCTGCACGTTTTCCCGGGCCCGACGGGATCGATTATGTATCGACCGAATGGGTTTATGGCGGCCTCTGATTATCTGGAACTAGAAGTGGAGGGCGTGCAAACCCATGGTTCGATGCCTTGGGGTGGGGTCGATCCTATTGCCGCAGCGGCTCAAGTGGTCAACAGTCTCCAGACCGTAGTCAGCCGTCAGATGGATATCAGTAAAGCGCCGGCTGTCGTCACGATCGGCACCATCGCTGGTGGTAATCGCGGCAATATCATCTCTGATCGAGTGCTGATGACGGGCACGATTCGAACGCTAGATCCACAAATGCAGACTGAAATTCATGAACGGGTACGCAATACGGCGACCGCTGCAGCAGCAACGATGAACGCTACAGCGAAGGTGACCATCGATGTGGGTTACCCGGTGACAGTGAACGATCCAAAATTGACCCAAGAGATGAGTCAAGTGCTCAATTGGGCATCTGACGGCGCTGCTTCAATTGTGCCGCCAGTGATGGGTGCGGAAGATTTTTCTTATCTTGCGATGGAGGTACCGGGACTCTTTTTCGCGCTCGGCGTCCTGCCGGACCCGGGTGATGACCGAGTGGTGGGTGTGAATCACTCGCCGTATTTCTTCGTCAATGATCGAGCACTCCCAGTGGGTATCCGGGCATTGTCAGGTCTCGCGTTGAATTGGCTCCAATCGAATGTAGAGTGACCTGGACTGATGAGAATGCCCGTCATTCGGCCGAGAAGCGCGACCAAATTTGAGATTGACCTTTCCAAACCTCAGCCTGCAGGAGAACGCATCCCATGCCGATGAACGTGATTGATCATCAGATGTTGAAACTGGACCAAATGGGGCCGGCGAGCTGTAATGGGCGTGGTAATAGGGATGTGATCTCTGCAATCGACCATCCTTCGGATCAACAGTACCTGCCCTGTCCAGAAAGCCTGATCGATGCCCCGGAGGGCATTGTTGAATCGATCAAGGGGTATGAGACGCCGTCTTATCCTGAAGCGACTCGAAAACTTTGGTTTTATGCGCCCCTCCGGCGAGCCGAGAATACCCCGAATCGCTTGATCATTTTTAACGATGGCGGCGCTTATCTGGCGCGTGGCGGACCTCTTCGAGCAACCAAAGTGCTCGATGCCCTCCATCATTCGGGTGAGCTAGAGAACACCTTCGGGATCTTTATTCAAGCGGGTCAAACCTCAGTGATGCCTGCGGCGTCGCCGCTGGCTTCCTACAGTGAAAACGAAGCGCAACGGAGTTGGGAATACGATCGATTGACCCAAGATTACAGCGTCTTTTTGTCCGAGGAAGTGATGCCACTGGCTGCTCAACATTTTGATTTGGTTTGGTCTGATTCGCCACACGATGTATTGCTGTGCGGGATTAGCAGTGGCGGGATTGCAGCCTTCACCGCGGCTTGGCATCAACCTCACCGATTTGGAAACGTGCTGTCCCATTGTGGATCATTTACTAACATTTGGGGCGGCCACAATTACCCGTATTTAGTAAGAACCACGCCGCGTAAACCCATCAAAGTGCTCTTGCAAAGCGGATCAAATGATGCCGAGACTTTATTCGGGGACTGGTCAACCGCAAATCAATCAATGCATAAAGCGCTGAAGTATGCAGGGTATGATAGTCGATTTGAATTCGGAGAGGGTGGGCATACGCTTCGGCACGGGGGTGCCCGTTTTGCTGAGAACTTGCGATGGTTTTGGGGAAAACGGTAAAGGCGTTATCCTAGTTCCCGACCGTGGAGAATCGCGGTTTACCCGCGATCAATGGCCTCTACCGCGAGCTCAAGTGACAGATCAATGCGGGTTCTGAGTGTTTCCAGGTCGACGCCTTCGGTGCTTTTTTTGCCTTCCATATAACGCGCATAAACGCCATGGACAATGCAGGCTGATTTCCACCGGTTGAAGGCGACGTAGTAAGACAGGTTGGACAAGTCGCGCCCGGTTCGCTCGGCATACCGCTGTGCCAAGACGCTCCTCGGCGGAAAACCTTCAAGGCTGGTCGCTGATTCTGGTGCAATAGGGCGCTCGTCACTTGGATCCGGCCAAGGGTTCAGGGCATAGGCTAAGTCAGCAAGGGGATCACCCAAGGTCGATATCTCCCAATCTACGATAGCAGCGACGGTGCAATCGGCCCCAAAAAGACAGTTGTGCAATCCATAGTCACCATGTACTACTCGAATAGGGCCTTGATCGGGCAAGTGCTCTAGAAAATAAGCCTGTAGGCTATGGGCCCGTTCGTCGTCAAAGTTGGCACCACTGACCGATGAAGTCCAAGATCGATACCAGGTTTTTATTTGCCGCCCAACGTAAGAGTCCCGCTTGCCGAGCTCACCTAAACCCACTGCATCTGGATCGACTTGATGGAGATCAGCCAGGGCATCAAAGAATGAATGCGCAAGGGTTTCGCGCCGTGATTGGGGGACCAATGCTTGAGTGTCTTCGCTGTTGTAGAGGGGTTTACCATCGATGAGCCCCATGATGTAAAACCATGCACCGGTCACGTCTGGGTCCTCGCAAAAACCGTAGGGCTTAGGAACCGGGACATTTGTCGTTGACAGGGCTTTAATCAGCGCCCATTCCCTGCTCATGTCGTGGGCCTTAGGCAACAATTCGCCTTGGGGAGGCCGCCTGATCACAGCGCTTCGGCCATTTTGATCATCGATTTGATAGGTTAGATTGGAATGCCCGCCTTCAAGTCGAATCCAACTGAATGGGGGTGTGAGCTCTGGCACGTTCAGGCGGACCCAATCTTCGACAGCGTTGATCTGATAACCTTCTGGTGATGCTTCCACGATGGCTTCCTCTTGGTTTCTAACCGGTGTAAGACTCGATTCTAGCCGAATTTGACGTTTAAGCATCCAGCATCTGATAGGCGGCAACGCGCATTTCTTCAGACATCGGCAAAATTGACCCTAAGTATTGGGTCATGATGACGCCGACCATGCTCTCGGAAGGGTCGACCCAAAAATAGGTTGACGCCGCGCCTGCCCAGCCAAATTCTCCATTATTGGTGAGAGACATGGCTTGGCCTGTATCCATCATCACTCGGACACCTAAACCCCACCCATAGCC
>CAJYBS010000054.1 GCA_913064795.1 uncultured Gammaproteobacteria bacterium | reverse complement strand
TTTTCCCTCAACGGTCCAGGGCGCCTGGATCGAATCTCGATAAAGAGGTTAACAAACTGATTAGATTTTTAACTCAGTGCGAGCAGACAGGAAATCTAGATCAAGGCTTATGGCATCCATGAATAGTTGTATTTGAGGTCAGCGCATGAGCACAAGCATAGCCGCTGTGATTGATCATTTTCGGTGATGATGGGTTATCCATCGCTGGACTGGCAGGACTGAAAAGCAGAATATCTAGTTATGACAAAAAACCTTAATCAACGAATCCGAGTTCGGGGATGGCGTTTGGGCGTCCTCTTTTTTAGCGCCTATCTTTTTAGCGCGCCTGCCGCCTCAATCCCAGGTGTCCAGCAGATAAAAGGGGAGTTAGAAGGTATCCCGATGCATCGCATTGAGGTATCGACCCGCCCGCACGGGGAAGTCGATATCGTTCTTGATGGGGTGGTAGACGAAGCGGTCTGGCAGGAGATACCGACGTTTGACAATATGATTGTAGCGGTTCCCGGCACGGGGGCTAAAGGGGAGTACGCCACGGAAATTCGTTGGTTGGCCACCGATAAAGGAATGTATGTCTCCTCGGTGATGAAGCAACCTGTTGATTCTTTAGTTCGGCGCCTAACTCCTAGGGATCAATTTATTGATCGTGACACCTTTGGGGTGACCTTAGACACCTCGGGCGAGGGTCAATTCGCCTATTGGTTTATCGTTGCATTGGGCGATCCGGTGATGGATGGCAAAGTCTTACCAGAACGGCGTTACACCAACGACTGGGATGGCCCATGGATCGGGAAATCAGCAGAATTTAGCGGCGGCTGGAGTGTGGAAATGTATCTCCCATGGTCGATGATGAACTTGCCTAAATCAGAGCAGATTCGGAGTATTGGGTTTGCCGCCAGCCGTCAAGTTTCTGGCCGCAACCAGCGCTACCAGTGGCCAGGGCATTCCTACTCGTCATCAAGATTTGTCACCGCGCTCAATACCATGATGGTCGAGGGTGTGGCGCCGCGCCAAAGGTGGAGTTTGATTCCTTTTGCTTCAGCAACCGTCGACTCCGCGAGGGATGAAAACGACCTCCGAATCGGCATGGATGTCAGTTGGCAACCGTTGCCATTATTGGGCGTCAATGCGACGGTGAACCCCGACTTTGGTGCGGTGGAAGCGGATGATGTGGTTTTAAATTTGACCGCCCTCGAAACCTTTTTCCCTGAGAAGCGCCTGTTTTTTCTTGAAGGCAGTGAGGTTTTTGAAACCACGCCGAGAGCTAACTCAGGCAACAGTTTCAGAGAGGTTACGAACGAAAACTTTGCAACGACTTCTAGGCGGGTGTTCGTGAGAGATTTCCTACCGGCGCCCATCAGTTTACTGAACACCCGGAGAATTGGCGGTACCGCCAATCAAGTCACAGTCCCAGGGGGGCTTTCTGTCAATCGGGGCGAGCGGGACTTACCCACAAGTTTACTCGGCGCAGTGAAACTCACCGGTGGTCAAGGCGGTTTTCGCTATGGCGCGCTGTCTGCGTTTGAAGATGATGTTTCTTGGATTGGCTCAGATTCTGATGGGGCGACCGCGATCATCGCCGATGCGGGACGGGATTTCAGCGTCCTCAGATTACTCTACGAGCAGTCCGAGCACGATCGATTCGGGGCTGGGTATCTGGGGACTCGTGTGGCGGGTCCTCAATATGACGCCGAGGTCCATGGGGTTGACCTTCATTACGGAAAAAAAAGTGGCGCCTTTGGTGCGGATCTGCAGGTGCTTGAAAGTGAGGTGGGTGGCGTATCGGGTCGAGGCGCGGTACTCGATGTGCGTTTTGCACCCAGTGCAGCTTTGCAGCATAAATTTGAGTACGAGTATTTTGATGCCAATGTCGATATCAATGACCTCGGGTTTCTGCTTCGCAACAATTATCGCGGAGGACAATACATTTTAGGTTATGCGAACCCCAAACCGGGACGTTGGTTTCGGTCCACGCGAGGGACCGTGGTTGTTCGTCACCAAGAGAACCTGTCTAAAGGTCAGGTCGTTGATCAAGGGATTTTCTGGCGCAACACCTTGGTGTTAAGCGGCCGCAACACGGTCCGCACTGGTCTCGGTTACCTGCCTGAGCGCTTTGACGACCGAAATTCTCGAGGTAACGGGGCCTACAAGACGGCTGACCGCCTGTGGTGGGACTTGCTTTGGGCGACAGATGCAAGTCGCCCAGTCAGCCTGTCCTTCGGTGTTGGAGGTCTCCAGGAAGACCTGGGAGGCTGGACCCGAAAATTCTTGGTTGGCATGACAGCACGGATCTCAGATCGTTTGTATTTTGATCTGGACGTCAGCTACAAGCGGCGCCGGGGCTGGATGGTTTACCAAGGCGCGCGTTCTTTTGGATCATTTGATGCTGTAGATTTGCAACCCAGTTTCGATCTGAATTGGATGCTCGCTGCAAATCATCAAATTAAATTAAGCTTTCAGTGGGCCGGTGTAAAAGCGTACGAGCAGGCCCGTTTTGTCGTGCCTGAGAACGACGGAGCGCTGCAAACTGTCGTGCAAGCGGACCACCAGAGAAATCGCTTTACGGTCAGTCTTTTGACAACGCAGTTGCGGTATCGCTGGGAGATTGCCCCATTAACTGACTTTTACGTGGTCTATAATCGAGGCAATCAATTGCCGTCCACTGAAGAAGATCACTTTTCAGATCTTCTGGGCGATGCGTTTAATGACCCCATCATTAACGCTTTAGTGGTGAAACTGCGCTACCGTTTTGGCAGTTAAATTGGTCAAGGTGTCAATCGCCGTCATTGCCGAACAGCAACAAGAAATCATTAATTGGGAAGCGAGCCGCTGAGCGAGAGGCTGTTTCATAGATGGCCTCGATGGAGGCAGCGTCGGCGCCTTCGGAAGTACGAAATCCCATTGACCAATCTGGAAAGAAGCGGGCGCTGATGTGATCTTCAAACAGGACACTAATGATCTCATGTCTAGAGTCAGAGACGATGCGCGCATAAGTGCGCTCAACGGCTTCATCAAATCCTTCAATCAGCTGCATAAAATAGCCGCCGTGGTAGAGCAAAGCGCCGGTAACCTGTTCCTGACCGTTGTTATGCCTGCAAGAGGTTAAAAGTGCTTCGAGCGCAGCGATTTCGAAGGGTTCTACAGCGCGGCTCAAGTAAGTTTTGCTGATCAGCTTGTCCGGTGAGGCATCGAGTGCGATGTTCTTGGATTCAGCCATTGCAGGTGGGCTCCTCGATCACGAAAAGGGTGGCGGTGCCGTCTGGCTTCCTCTGGTGAAGGCAGCTCGGAGGATAGATTCTATCAAAGATTTGGTATTTTCGAAGCCCCGGGGTTGGGGGCGCTTGAGGGATTGTCGCTATCCTGACGCGATGCTGCGGCTTCCTGTGGTATCTTCGTAAACAGTGGGGGTAGGGTCAGCTATCCTGGCGGCTCAATACCTACGTCCTGAATTCAATGGAGAGGAACAGTCAATGAAGATCGACCCAAAAGCTGCCGGATTTTCACCGGATCGACTAAGCCGACTTGATGAGCATCTTCAAACGCAGTACTTAGATTCTGGAAAGATTAAAGGTTGTCAGACCCTGGTTGCGAGACGCGGAGTTATTGCGCACTTTGGATCCCTGGGCTTTGCTGATGAAGCGCGTGGGGAGAGGGTCGCCGAGGATACGATTTTTAGAATTTATTCGATGACAAAGCCTGTCACCTCGGTTGCTTTGATGCAGCTCTACGAACGTGGAATGTTTCAGCTCAATGATCCGATCTCCCGCATTATCCCGGGATGGAAAGACCCGAAGGTCTATGTCAGCGGGGAAGGCGATCAAGTGATAACAGAACCGAGTCGACGGCCGATCACTTTCCGACATGTGCTAAGTCACACCGCGGGTCTTAGCTACGGTAATGGTGAGCATGCTGTTGATGGCTGTTATCAAACAGCGGGGCTTGGCCGAAGGTCTGACTTCACTCTGAGCGAATTTACAACGGCACTCGCGGGTATGCCACTTCGGTTTCATCCGGGAGAAGCATGGCTTTACTCCTATGCAACTGATGTTTGTGGTTACCTGGTTGAGGCGCTCTCCGGACAATCTTTTGATGACTATTTGCAGTCGAACATTTTCGAGCCCCTCGAAATGGCGGATTCGGGGTTTCACGTTCCTGGATCAAAACTTGAACGGTTTGCTGCGAACTATGCTCGCCGTCCAGATCGGTCCCTGAGCCTCATCGATGATCCGATGAAAAGCACTTATGGGACCCCCCCAACCTTTCTATCGGGAGGGGGCGGGCTTGTGAGTACAACAAAAGATTACTTCAACTTTTGCGAAATGCTCCGTCAGCGCGGTCAATTCAAAGGTCGAAGACTATTGAGTCCCAGAACTCTTGAGATGATGACCCTGAATCACTTAGGTGCAGATCAGGATCTCAGCCGTATGGCTTTGGGTAGTTTTTCGGAAACAGCCTACGAGGGCATTGGTTTTGGCCTGGGTTTTGCGATGAACCTTGGGGAGGTTGCCTCCGGACAAATCGGTGATGGCGACTTTTACTGGGGCGGCGCGGCTTCGACCATTTTCTCTGTTGATCCTCGAGAGGAGTTGGTCATTATATTTATGACGCAATTGATGCCCTCATCGACCTTTAACTTTAGAGGACAACTGAAGAACATTGTGTATGGCGCGTTAGACCACTAGGATATCAGAGGGACGCGCTGAGCAAGTGCTGGGGGTTTTTAGACTGCTTGGCCCTTGGCGCTTGGATAAACAATGAAGGCTGGCTGGCGGATTGAGTGGGTTGGCCGATTCAATGACTGAGGTGGAAAGGACGAAGATGAGCGACGAATTTAAAACGATACGATACGAGGCCGTAAAAAACGGCGTTGCCCGCATTGTGATCAGCCGTGATGAGGCACGCAATGCACAGAATCGCGAAATGACTTACGAGTTGAATGATGCGTTTGACCGGGCTGCTCAGGATGATGAGGTGAATGTCATCGTGCTAGCCGCAGATGGTAAGCATTTCTCTTCAGGCCATGATTTGCGGGATCGGGCTAAATTGTCCGAGTTTGAAACCGTCGGCACGTGGGGTGGGTTTGAGCTACCAGGATCCGAGGGATCGATGGCCGTGGAGGAAGAAATTTACCTTGGTATGTGCTGGCGCTGGCGAAACCTTCCAAAACCGGTGATTGCAGAAGTTCAGGGCAAAGTGATTGCAGGCGGCCTAATGATTGTTTGGGTGTGCGATATGATCATTGCCAGCGACGATGCAACGTTTTCTGATCCCGTGGTTGCTTTTGGCGTCAACGGCGTTGAGTATTTTGCACATCCCTGGGAAGTCGGTGTCCGAAAGGCCAAAGAAATGTTATTTACCGGTGAGCCAATTACTGCCGAAGAGGCCAAAGCCTTTGGAATGGTTAATCACGTGGTTGCCCGGGACGACTTGACGCAATTTACAACCGATATGGCCGAGCACATCGCCCAGAGGCCAAGTTTTGGCTTAAAACTGGCTAAGCAGTCCGTCAATCAAATGCAGGACAGCCAAGGGCTTTGGACCGCGCTGCAAGCCGCGATGTCGCTTCAGCAGCTTGGACACGCCAATAACCAGCAAGTCCATGGTATGGCGGTTGATCCCCGGGGCGCTGAGATCATTAGAGCGCAAGCGAAGCAGAAAAGCTGAGCGATAGCCCGAGAGGCGATGTCGCTTTTTTTCATAAAGGTCCGCACAATAGGGACCCTTGTGCGGTTGTTCGCTTTGGGTTGTCAAACCCCATGACCTGACGTGTGTCTGGGGTGATGAGGTTCAAGTACTGGGTGCCCATGTGTCCGACGCTTACGGCATTGAAGTGACGAAGCCTGGATGGCCTAGCTTGGCACAAGCGGCCCTTTTTGACGGCTAGCGCTGCGGGAAGGGCCCATCGGCAGTTGAAGCCAAACCCTTCCTTTGGTGCTAGATAGCTTCAGCGATTTTAACCTCGAATCATCCTCAGTCTTGCTTGTTTTCCGTACGGTAGTCGCCAAACTTCTCATCGCGGGAACTGAGTGCGTCTGTTAGACCCGCAGCGAGCTCTTTAAAGTGGGCTTGGGTCGATTTGGTGTGGAAGGCCAGTGCTTGAATTTCTGTTCCTGACCTAATCGCTGCACGAACGCCCATCAGTTCCATTTGGCGATGCACGGCGCGCTTGTTCATTTGCTGTAGATCAGTCGGCACCTTCGCAATTCTCGAGGCAATATCGAGAACGTTCGACTCAAGATCCTCCAAGGGAAAGGCGCGATTGGCAAAACCTTGCTCGGCCGCTTCAACACCAGAGATCGCGTCTCCAGTGAGCATCATTTCCATGGCATTTCTTAACCCCAGCAGATGCGGGAAAAACTGATTGTCAGGGGGACTCATTGAACGGACTACGGGATAGCCGATTTTGGCATCCTCCGCAACGTAGACTAAGTCGCAAGAAGTCGCAAGCTCGGTGCCCCCCGCTAGGCAGTAGCCGTGGACTTGTGCAATGACCGGTTTGGCGAGATCCCAAACTCTGAAAAAACCATCCACGACGTGACGAGCCCAATTCCCATCTCCTGGAGCAGTGTGAAACGGTTGGTCCTGTCGATTGTTAGCTTTTAGATCATAGCCGGCACAAAAAGCTTTACCAGCGCCCCGGATGACCGTGACCTTAACGTCAGGGTCTTGGTCATTTGACTCCAGTGTGCTGTAAATTTCTGTGCGCAGCTGGTTATTGAGAGCATTGCGCGAATCAGGACGATTCAACGTGATGCGGCTGACGCCGGGTCTGGGTGCATCTTTGATTATGTGTTGAAAGTCAGTCATTGGCGATGTTCCGTTTCGCTTTCTCTTTGGCCAGTCGAGTCGTATCCGATTCTAGCGGGCTCGAAACTCGGCTCGGATCAAGGGTACCTTGAGCGTGCTCGCGCATCTTGGCACCGTCATAAGTGATCCACTTGACAGGGGTGATCTCTAAAACAATTCGAAGCGGCGAATCGAGCATTGACTCGAAGGCTTTGATCTCCTCGGGTGTGTCTCGGATCGCGTTGGCCAATTCCGGATAAAACCAGTCTTTGATTTCTCTGCTGTCGTGAATTTCACAGGTGCCCTTAATCGTAATGGACTTACCGGCCCCCATCGACGTTCCTTTTGAGGTGATGACCACTGAAGCTTTTGGGTTTCTTCGCAGCGCCGAGACGCGGTGTCGATGGGCGCCTGCAGTGATCCAGATTCGACCCTTTCGGAAAATATAGGAATGCACCACGCCCATGGGCCAACTGTCTTTTGTGGCCCAGTTTAAAACGCATTCTTTCTGCTCAAGCAGCAACGCATCGCTGTCTCCAGGGTCAAGATAATAGATGGATACCATTTCATGATCTTCTGCTTTTTCCATGCTGCTTCCTTAATTCATTAATGCTAAAAATAACCAGTAAGTCGGGCTGGGGTTCGTACTCAGAGCGCTGCTCCGCTGCCTTATAAAACCCGGGGCACAGGCCGTAGGCGCGTCCTCACTTAATGGGCGGTAAAAAAAGTTTTCTGATGCGTTTCAAAGAGCGCTTTGAGGTCCTTATCTTCGGTCCTTAGCAACAAGTCGACCCAGTGGTGAAAGTGATGTCCACCACCTTCGTTTTTACCGAATAGGACATAGTCCTTGCCGCCGGATTCCAAGGCCCGTTGCTGTTTCAAGCCAGTGGCGTAATCCTCTTGCTCGACGACGTATTTAAGAAATTCAAACTGGGTCTTCGCCTCCGCTGCCCGGGTTTCATCTGGCGCGCTTTCCATCAGATAGTGTTGAATCGTGATAGATGTGCCGGGTGTTTCTCCTGGAAATAATTGCGAGAGCATGATGCTTCTGCCGCCACCATCAAAGCTTGCAATAGAAATATGCGGAAAAATTGTCCAGACGCCTGCCGTTAGGGCGTCGTCGGGCCAGTCTTCGACGGGACGTTCTTTGAACTCCGCGAGCCTTGGGTCTGGTCCTGCGACCCGCTGATGAGGTCCCCAATTGTAGTAGTTTGCTCGATTTGGATAATCAGGTCCGAAGGTGTCTTTATGCAATATTGGAAGGTGATAGAGATCCATGTAGCCGTCGTAGGCGATTTTCCAATTAGGACCTTCCACCGCTTGGCTGGCAAAATAATGCCAGTTCTCAAATCCAAACTGCGCCAGTAAGGCGTCATAGCCCGAGAGGAAGGTCTCGATGGGGAGGCTACTGTCTCTGCTCAAAGTCACCCAGATTAATCCTGCGCGTTCCAGACAGGGCAGTGGGGTAAGGTTGTGGCAGCTCTTATCCAAGTCGCCGAAG
>CAJYBS010000053.1 GCA_913064795.1 uncultured Gammaproteobacteria bacterium | reverse complement strand
TCATTTTGGTGCTCGAAGGTGTCGAGAACTGCTGCTTTGTTCATTGCAATGGCCGTGTGATTGGTTTCAATAAGGACTCACGCCTGCCCGGTGAATTTGATCTTACGCCGCACTTATCGAAGGGTGACAACTTGATTGCACTCAAAGTCATGCGCTACAGCGACACCAGTTTCATTGAAGATCAAGATCAGTGGTGGCATGCGGGCATTCACCGGCCGATCAAAATTTCAAGGCGTCCAAATGTTAATCTTCGTGATATCTACGCAACCTCAGAATTTGATCCACAGTCCCAAAGCGCTGATCTAAAGGTTTTGATAAAACTCCATGACGAGTCGCGAAGCGCGCTCGGGCATCAGGTCAACGTTGCACTTTATGAGCAAGGCTCAACCAAGAATTTAACCCCGAACCTCATTGGCTCGGTAGAACGATCACAGTTTTATCCGGTCACCGGACGCGGTGCTGAAATCGATCTTAAACAGTTCCTAAAACGCGTTAAGCCCTGGTCAAGCGAGCACCCTCATCTATACGACCTCATCGTCACGCTTAAAAACCCCTTAGGAAGAGTACTCGAAGTCAGCAAGCTTCGAATCGGTTTCAGGCGGATTGAAATCAAAGACCGAGCGCTCCTCGTCAATGATCAAGCTGTGCTCATTCGTGGCGTCAACCGGCATGATCACTGCGACCAAACAGGCAAGGTCATCGATGAGGCGCTGATGCGTAAAGACATCGAAACAATGAAGCAGCACAACATTAACGCTGTACGCACCAGTCACTACCCCAACGCATCAAGGTTTCTTGAACTCTGCGATGAGTACGGTCTGTACGTTATCGATGAGGCCAACCTTGAAGCACACCATCATTATGCTCAGCTTGGCAGGGATCCTTATTGGGCCCCAGGGTTTTTAACCCGGGCCGTCCGAATGGTGGAGAGAGACAAGAATCATGCCTCTATTATTTCATGGAGTCTGGGCAATGAGACCGGCTTCGGGCCAAACCAATTGGCGATGGCTGCGTGGATCCGCGCCTATGATCCGTCAAGGCCCATTCACAACGAGAACGCGATTTGTGAGCAAGGGGTGGGGCGAGACTGGAACGCCAACCCAGCTGGCTCGGACCTTGTGTGCCCGATGTACCCAACGGTTGCTGACATCATTGACCATGCTAAAAATAGTCAAGATCCCAGGCCGCTCATTATGTGCGAATTCGCTCATGCAATGGGCAACAGCTGCGGCAATCTCAGCGAATACTGGGACGCTGTTGAAACCTACCCGGGACTCCAAGGCGGGTTTATCTGGGAATGGATTGATCATGGCATCAGAGCCACCGCTAACGGCATCCCCTATTGGGCCTACGGCGGCGACTTTGGCGAAGCGATTCACGATCTCAACTTTGTCTGTGACGGCCTGTGCTGGCCAGATAGAACCCCCCATTCGTCCCTTTTGGAATACAAGAAAGTTATACAACCTGTCGCAGTCGCCCATGTACGAGGGTTAACCTTTGAGGTGACCAATAAACAGGATTTCTCAAACCTGGCCGCCTATGGTGTGACCTCAACCTATCTGGTCGATGGCCAAGTCATCAGCACCCGCCCGGTTCGCCTGCCAGTAATCCTACCTCAATCCAGTCAACGGTTTGTGTTGAAGGTTCCTGAATCCTATCGGCGCCTGTCCGGAGAACACAGCGTCATCTTCGAATTTACCCAAAAACAGGCGACGCCCTGGTGCGAGGCAGGTCATGTGGTTGCATGGGATCAAATCCCGCTTAAGCGAGTCTCTCGCCCTAAGCCGACAGGGCGCACTTGCTCCGAACACAACGTTACGATCAATTCGGAATCAGAACGCATCACTCTCAACCGAGGTGCATTGAACGTTGCGTTCAGCACAGCAGGTCTCTGCAACATCAGTATCCACGGGGTGCCACTGATCTGCGCTCCCCCCGAGCTGAATATTTGGCGAGCGCCGATGGACAACGACGGCATCAAAGGTTGGTCCGGGCAGCAAAACAAAGCATTGGACCGATGGCGGGCTCAGGGAATCTTTGACGCCGAAGCGGCGCAATCGGCGCCAACGCTTATCTCAAACCGACGGGGCAAGGTGGCGATTGACCACACCCTGTCACTGAAGACAACCGATGGCACCGTAATTTGCCAAACTCGGTACGTGCTCAAGGCAACCGGCGGTCTCTCAGTGCAGCACACTTTTAACGTTCCTAAATCCTTATCTGATCTGCCGCGTATCGGAATTCGCTATGGTTTAGCGTCAGCCCTAGAGCAACTGTCATGGTTTGGCCGAGGACCCCACGAGACCTACGCTGATCGAAAGCAATCGGGCCGCCTCATGCAACACGCGAGCTCAGTGAGCGATCAGTATGTGCCCTACATCCTACCCCAAGATCATGGCAACCTCACCGAAGTGCGATGGCTTAAGCTCGATGATGGTGATGATTTAAAATTTTGTATTACGGGTGACACTCCTTTTGAAGCATCTGCAAGCCGCTACAAAAAAGAAGACCTCCTTGCAGCCTTCCACACCCATGAGGTCAGCCCAGACACCCAGGTTTGGCTAAATCTCGATGCCCAACAGCGCGGCCTTGGGGGCGCTAGCTGCGGACCTGATACCCTTCCGGCTTATCGCCTGACCAGCGGAACCTTTCACCTCAATTACACCATTGATTGCGGTGACTCAGGATAATTCAGCCGCAGTGTGTTTTGACCCAGAGCACCCCTACCGAGCCTCAAACCCAAAGGTTCATCGAAGGACCTGACCCGCAAAGTATCTCTTCGGCCTCGCAGCGCGTCCAATTCATTGACCTGTCGCGGGTGAGTCAGTAGAGTCGTCTGAAATCTTGGGACTCAGCGACCATGCCTGGAAAAAAAGCCTATCCTTTTGAAGCCTCTCTTGAAAAACTCGAAGCCATCGTCGAAACCATGGAATCTGGAGAACTCACGCTGGAGGAGTCACTCAAGGCTTTTCAAGAAGGCATCACTCTGACCCGAGCTTGCCAAAAGGCACTCGCTGAAGCGCAACAAGAGGTCAAGATTCTCATGAGCGATGATCCCGATTCTGTCGCCGATTTTGACAGTCACGATGACGAGTGATTTTCTCCAGCCTTACCAAGCCCGCATCGACGCCAAACTTAACGATTTATTCACCAGTGCGAGCCCCGCTCCAGCGCTTCAACAAGCAATGGTCTATGCCAGCCTCGGCGGCGGAAAGCGGCTACGAGCAAGCCTTGTTTACTTAGGCTGTGAGGCGTTATCCCTTGATCTGAGCGTCGGTGACAGCGCTGCAATCGCGGTTGAGCTGATGCATGCCTACTCTCTGATTCACGATGATCTTCCAGCGATGGATGATGATGACCTGCGACGAGGTCAGCCCAGCACCCACATCAAATTCGGCGAGGCGACCGCCATCTTAGCGGGTGACGCACTCCAATCCTTGGCTTTTGAAACTCTCGCCAAGGACGAGCTGCTTGCTGAGGGCACCCGGATAAAATTGATCACTGGCTTGGCTCATCGTGCCGGCCACCAGGGCATGGCAGGGGGACAGTCGCTCGATATGGCTGCTGAAGATCAATCACTCACCGGGGAGGCATTGATCCAGGTGCATCGGCTTAAAACCGGTGCCCTGATTGAATTCGCAGCCAGCGCCGGGGCCGTGATCCATGATCAGGCGACAACCAGACGTCACCCCCTGGCAACATTCGGCCGGGATATTGGGTTGGCTTTCCAAGTTCAGGACGACATTCTTGACGAAGTCAGTAGCACCGAAGTCCTTGGGAAGATTCAAGGCTCAGACCGAAGCCAGCAAAAGTCGACTTTTGTCTCATTGTTCGGACTCGAGGGCGCGCAAGAGCACCTCGATCAACTCCTCGTCAATGCGACTGAAGCCCTTACCCGTTCTGGCCTGGGTACGACAAACCTACTCGCGTTGATTGAGTTCGTAGGTAACAGGAAATATTAAAGAAAACCGTCTGAAGGATACTTTGGTGTACAATTGATTTAACTCACGGATTGTCGATACATGTTTCACACTATCCCAACAACGCGGCCGGAAACGCCGCTACTCGACACCATCGACACTCCGAATGATATTCGAAAGCTTGATCTCAATGCCCTAGACCTGCTTGCCGAAGAGCTCAGGCACTTCCTCATTTACACGGTTGGTCAAACCGGCGGACATTTTGGCGCGGGCCTTGGGGTCATCGAATTAACCATTGCCCTGCACTACTGTTTTGAAACCCCAAATGATCATCTGGTTTGGGATGTAGGTCATCAGACCTATCCTCATAAAATTCTGACCGGAAGACGCGAGCGTATGTCCTCACTCCGGAAGAGGTCAGGCCTTGCACCCTTTCCCTCGCGGGATGAAAGTGAGTTTGACACCTTCGGTGTTGGACATTCTTCAACTTCAATCAGTGCAGCGCTGGGCATGGCGCTTGCAAAAAAAGCTCAGAACGACCCCTCCCGAACAGTCGCCGTCATTGGCGATGGCGCCATGACCGCAGGAATGGCTTTTGAGGCCCTGAATCATGCTGGGTCCTGTGACGCCGATATGCTGGTCATTTTAAACGACAATGCGATGTCTATTTCGGAGAATGTTGGCGGGCTGGCCAGTTATTTTGCCCGGATTCTTAGCAGCCGTTTCTATCTCAACGTCCGTGAGGGGGGTAAAAAAATCCTCAGCCACGTGCCCTCCGCAAGAGCCTTTGCCCGCAAGACCGAGGAACATATGAAAGGGATGGTGGTTCCCGGAACCCTGTTTGATGAACTCGGTTTAAATTACATGGGGCCGATCGATGGACACGACGTAAAAGCGCTGGTGACAGCCCTTTCAAACATTAGAGACCAGACGGGTCCTCAGTTTCTTCACGTAGTCACCCAAAAGGGACGTGGCTACGGCCCAGCCGAGAGCTCACCCATCGGAACACATTCCCTGTCCAAAATCGAAAAGAACCCGAAGGGTCAAAACGAGAAACTACCCAGCTACTCCAATATATTTGGTCAGTGGGCCTGTGCAAAGGCCGATGCCGACAACAAGCTCATCGCGATCACTCCAGCAATGCGTGAGGGCTCGGATCTGGTGGCTTTTTCGGAGCGATTTCCAGACCGATACTTTGACGTCGCAATTGCTGAGCAACACGCGGTGACCCTAGCAGCAGGCTTTGCCTGTCAGGGCATGAAACCCGTGGTGGCCATTTACTCGACCTTCTTGCAGCGCGGTTTTGATCAGCTGATCCATGATGTTGCGATCCAAGACTTGAATGTGCTTTTTGCCATCGACCGTGCAGGTCTGCTTGAAGATGGGCCAACCCATTCCGGAGTGTTTGATCACTCATTCCTGCGGTGTATTCCAAATCTCGTGGTTATGGCGCCTTCCAATGAGGTCGAGCTCCATGCCCAGCTCGAGTTCGGCTACGAGCATGAGGGACCTGCTTGCGTGCGCTATCCACGCGGCGCGGTCACTGGACGCGCGGTTGAGCTAGCGGCACCTATCAAGATGGGTGAGGCCAATACGCTTCGAGAAGGTCGTTCCATTGCCCTGCTTGCTTTCGGCAGCATGGTGAATGTCGCACTTGAAGTTGCAGACACCTTCGATGCAACCCTGGTTGATATGCGGTTTGTAAAGCCAATCGATGAACACTTGATTCAAACGATGAGCCAATCACACGAGATGATCGTCACGATCGAGGAGAACGCCTTACAAGGCGGGGCGGGCTCCGCCGTTAATGAATGTCTTCTGGCTCACGGTTACCGAGGGCTGGTACTGAACTTGGGTATTCCTGACGTCTTTATCCAACCTGAGTCCCCGGCGTTAATGCGCAAGGCTTCGGGCTTAGACGCTGAAAGCATTGGCGAGGAGATTAGACACCACCTGCAAAAGCATGGGACTTAACGCCCTTCCGACACTCCTAGAAGGTGTCCAAGCTTTCCGGCTTTCGTCTCGAGATACCGCGCGTTGTGATCGTTTTGACCAGTTTCAATGGGCACTCGGCCTTCAACAACGATTCCCAATTTGGTCAATGCATTGACCTTAACCGGGTTGTTCGTCATCAAGCGAACCGACGACACCTGCAGATGGGAGAACATACTCTTACACATCGTGTAGTCACGGAGATCCGCATCAAACCCTAGTCGCTCATTGGCCTCGACGGTGTCGGCGCCTGCATCTTGGAGTTGATAGGCTCTAATTTTATTAATGAGCCCTATGCCCCGGCCCTCTTGGCGCAAATACAGCAGAACGCCACGACCTTCTTCAGAAATTCTCTGCAGAGCCGTCTGTAACTGTGAACCGCAGTCACAGCGCATACTGAACAAGCAATCTCCCGTTAAGCATTCCGAATGAACGCGGCAAATGAGACCCGATTGGTTTGCGACGTCACCAAAAGTCAACGCGACATGCTCCTGCCGAGTATCAGGATCCTCAAAACCATGCATTCGAAATTTGCCGTACTGGGTCGGCAGCTCGCAGGCGGCTACAAATTGAACAGGCATTGGATCATGCTCTTAAACTTCCGAGGGCGAAGTGTACCAGCAGTCAGACCTGACTGAAAATCGCATCAATCGGATGACAGCTGTACAAGCAAACCATTGGCATCGCCGGGATGGACAAAAGTGCCTCCAAGTACCCGAACACCCTGTTCGCTGAGTCGCTCCGAGGTTTTCGATCGATCTTCTACCGCGAAAGCCACCGTATGTACGCCGTCGCCAAGCTTCGCTAAAGGTCCGCTGATCGCCGACGCCTCGTCGGTCGGCATAATGAGCTCTAAAAAAGTGCCATTATCAAAGTGGTAGAAGGCTTGATCCGCTTGGAGCGCATCAGAATGCGCTCGGGTTGGCTCAAGACCAAGTATTCCATTGTAATTCTTGATCGCCGCTTCGATATCTTTCACCCGAATCACAACGTGGTCGATTCCTTTAAATGACATCCCTCACTCCTTTTATTCTAAACCAATGACTGACCGCCCAAACCAATACGCTGAGGACATTCCTAAGACAACCAACCGCCGTGACGCGTCAGCCGATGTTTCTCGGAATATTCCGAAAGGGCCCTGTATCTTGACGTTGTTCCTTGGGCATTCCAAGTACACGTTCTGCGATTATATTTTTCTGTATTTCGTCGGTTCCACCAGCGATTGAGATTGCAGGCACCGAGATCAATGTTTCTGCGATCACACCCTCCATCGATGAACCGGGTCCGCTGAGCATCGCATCTGTGCCTGAGATCATTGTATGGACTTGCGCCGCCTGCCGCGCGATCACACTGGCGCCAAGTTTTCCGATTGAGCCTGCGGGCAAAACCTCGTTATTACCCATCTTCCGATGGGCCGCGACGAACCTTGCCGAGATTTTAGCAGCCTCGGACAAGCAAACGAGCTTTGCCATCTCTTGGCGAACTGCTGAGTCTGCGATAGCGCCTGTTGCTTTAGCACGCTCGAAGACAAGATCCGGCCGGCCTTCACGCTGGGGATACCAAGTGTAGGGCGCGTTATCAATTTCTAGTTCCTTTGCTTCTTCATCGTAGAGGCGACCCTGAGCGGGTGCAGAGTGGGTGGCCCGTGGATTACGACCGCGTGCAAATCCTTGGCGCTCTATCGATAAAGTGGTGGTTGCAACCGCCCAACCCTGGCCCTCCCCGCCGACCAGGTCATCACCACGTACCACCGCATCGGTTAAAAAAACCTCGTTAAACGAAGCATGGCCATTCATCTGCTTTAAGGGTCGAACTTCAACGCCGGGTTGACGCATATCGATAAGAAAGTAAGACAGACCCTGATGTTTTGGCACATCCCAATCCGTTCGAGCCACCAAAATGCCAAAATCCGCGTGGTGCGCGCTGGTGTTCCATACTTTTTGACCATTGACGATCCAGCGATCCCCCAAAAGTTCGGCTTTGGTTGCTGCACCCGCCAAATCAGATCCGCTGCCGGGTTCGCTAAATAACTGGCACCAGCTGTGCTCCCCCGTCAAGATCGAAGGAAGATATCGATTTTTTTGATCAGTTGACCCGTGTACCAAGATCGTTTCGGCGGCCAAACGTCTCGGGCCAACTTGAGCAGCACCGACGATCCGCCTGGACTTAAAGACCTGTTCCACAACAGCCGACTGCTCGGCTGAAAAGCCTCGACCAAAACAGTCCTCGGGCCAACTGGGTGCCGCCCAACCTGCAGCCACCAAGCGCCGACGCCATTCGACGAGGGACAGATCAGGGGAAAATTCCTGATCCAAAAATTCATTGACCGCGACCCGAATCCCATTCAGCTGCACGACCCCCGTCCCCACTCCGCTGAGTCACTCCTT
>CAJYBS010000052.1 GCA_913064795.1 uncultured Gammaproteobacteria bacterium | reverse complement strand
TGCACCTGATCAAACTCGACACGGTTCAGAGCTTCAAAACAAGCACCCAATTCTGGGAAAATTTTCTTACCTGCCTCGACTTCTTTTTTGAGGCGCGCCTCGATCGCCCCGAGCTGCTCGATCATGTCACGATCGAGTAGAAGCCCTCGCCAAGATTCCGCGCGTAAATGGGCCTGCATCCGAGTCAGGTTTTTGGCCGCATATGCGGAAACAAAACGACGTCTCGGATAGACGCTGCATCCGTCAAAAGCATCACCAAACGATCAATGCCGATTCCCTCCCCTGCGGTCGGGGGCAAACCATATTCTAGCGCGGTCACGTAATCTTGATCGAAATGCATCGCCTCACTATCGCCTGCTGCGCGCGCTGCCACTTGAGCTCTAAAACGCTCGGCCTGATCTTCTGCATCGTTGAGCTCTGAGAAGCCGTTTGCAATCTCTTTACCCATGACAAACAACTCAAACCGATCTGTTAATTCCGGATTTTCATCGCTACGCCGCGCGAGTGGCGACACCTCAATGGGATGCTGGGTGATAAACACCGGTTGTTCGATCTGATCCTCCACCAGCGTTTCGAACAACGCTAGGTGAATCTTTCCCAAGCCCCAATGGTCAGGAACCTCAATACCGAATCGCTCCGCAGTGGCAGCTGCCTGACTGAGGGAGGCAATATCCTCCGGCTGGACCGACGCCACATAAGTGATGATCGCTTGCTCCATGGTCAGTCGAGGAAAAGCGGGACCAAAATCGACGGTTTTGCCCTGATAGGAAAAATCGAGTCGGCCAAGGACTCTTTCCGCCGCTGCTCTAAAGAGCTCCTCAGTCAGCGTCATTAGATCCTGGTAGTCGGCATAAGCCCAATAAAACTCCAGCATTGTAAATTCGGGACTGTGCTTGGTTGACATACCTTCGTTGCGAAAATTGCGGTTAATCTCGAAAACTTTTTCGAAGCCTCCAACCACCAACCGCTTCAAGTTGAGCTCTGGCGCCACTCGCAGAAACATATCCACATCGAGCGCATTGTAATGCGTGATAAACGGCGCTGCAGTGGCTCCTCCGGGAGTCGATTGCATCATCGGGGTTTCGACTTCCATGAAGTCTCGATCCATCAAGAACCGGCGGATGCTATCAGTAATTTGGGCGCGCCGCACAAAGGTCTCACGAGAGTCCTCATTGACCATAAGATCTATATAGCGCTGCCTATAGCGGGTTTCAGTATCGGTTAAGCCTTTATGCTTCTCAGGCAAAGGCCGCAAGCTCTTAGTCCAAAGCCGAACTGAATCAGCCGCCAAGGATAGCTCCCCCTTCATGGTCTTCATGAGCACCCCGACCGCGCCGACGATATCCCCAATATCCAGGTTCTTGAATCCTTCGTAATCCTCAGAGCCCAGACTTTTTTCAGTCACATAAAGCTGAATTCTGCCTGCTCCATCTTGAAGGGTGAGAAAACTGGCTTTACCCATGACACGCTTTAAGACTATGCGTCCAGCGACTCGAGCAGGCACATTCGATTCAGCCAAAAATTCTTTGGTCGAGTCACCGTGTTCAAAATGCAAAGCATCCGAAAGATGCGTTCTTCTAAAATCATTTGGAAATGCTGCGCCTTCGGCGCGAAGCTTATCAAGCTTTGCTTTTCGCAGAGCGATCAGTTCATGTTCTTCTTGGCTAGTGTCTGATGACATGTGTCTTCCTAGGTTAAGGCGCTGGCCCTTAAAGCCCTTGCTTCAGGCTGGCCTCGATAAAGAAATCGAGCTCACCGTTGAGTACGGCCTGGGTATTCGACGTTTCAACGTTGGTCCGAAGATCTTTGATACGCGCGGAATCTAAAACATAGGACCTGATTTGACTACCCCAGCTGATGTCGGATTTGTTGTCTTCAATCTCCTGGAGAGCCGAATTGCGCCGCTGCTCTTCCAACTCATAGAGTTTCGCTTTGAGTTGTTTGATCGCCTGATCTTTATTCTTATGTTGAGACCTCTGATTTTGGCATTGAACCACAAGCCCTGAAGGTTCATGGGTTAGTCTTATCGCTGAATCTGTTTTGTTAACGTGTTGCCCACCCGCGCCGCTGGCTCGGTAGGTGTCCACCCGCACATCCGACATATCGAGATCGATTTCGATGTCATCGTCAAGATCAGGAGAAATAAAAATTGACGCGAATGAGGTATGCCGGCGATTACCCGAATCAAAAGGAGACTTCCTCACCAGGCGGTGGACCCCGGTTTCTGTTCGGAGCCAACCATAGGCGTAGGCACCCTCAACCAGGACGGTTGCTGACTTAATCCCAGCCACGTCGCCATCTGATAATTCAATGATCTCGGCCTTGAAGCCTTTGCGCTCACACCATTTGAGATACATTCGAAGCAACATGTCAGCCCAATCCTGGGCCTCTGTGCCCCCGGAGCCTGACTGGATTTCCAAATAAGCGGGATTAAGATCCATTGGACCCGCAAACATGCGTTGAAACTCTAACTGGGCAAGGTTGGCCAAATGTTTTTCAAGATCAGCTTCAGATTCCGAAAAAAGCCCTTGATCATCTTCTTCAACGGCAAGTTCTAGAATTTCAATCAGTTCGCCCAGCCCTTGTTCTAGATCTTCGATGGTGAGCACCACAGTTTCCAGAGCTGAACGCTCTTGACCTAGCTTTTGTGCTTGCTCTGGGTTGTCCCAAACGCTTGCGTCTGCAAGCTCAAGCTCAACCTCGGCGAGGCGTTCCTTCTTCTCTTCGTAGTCAAAGATACCCCCTCAGAATCTCAGTTCGATTCTGACTGTCTTTGATTTTTGCAAACAATGCATTGCTTTCTAACATGGTCTTCTACTGCTTCAACTGAATTGGGAACGGAGGCTCAGCGCGCTGATGGTTCCTCGCCCTGCGATGGGTTTTACCCTGGAATGCTTGATACCCTTAATGGGTAAGAGAGTAGCTAAGCATCAGAGTCCCTCTACGGACTGTTCTTTTAGGTCGGATTCAGGCCGATCCCGTGTCTGCGCGCATTCTCCAGCACTTCAAACTTTTACAGCACTTCAAACTTTTACAGCAACGACCCATCCATTGCGCCTAGCGCCCCTCAGCGTGACCTTGCTTCGAGCACGAAAACCCACATTCGGCGCTACTTCTTCGACGAGCCTTATTATACGCGAAGCGGTCTCACCCAACCAGCGAATGTGCCGTGCTAAAGACAGTGCGTAATCACTAACTGCGGTCGATCGACGCCACGAAAGCGGTTCACATCTAATTTAAAAACAAAGTGCGCACTTCTCGATTCGATCATTCGATCTCGATTAAAGAAAATCCCCTCTAAAACCTGATCAAAGCGCGGGCTCAACAACTTGAGACGAAGGTGCCCCCCTGCAAGGAGTTTTTGCTCAAGCACTTCGAGCCGTTCATCAAAGACAGGGGCTGGAAATCCCTGTCCCCAGGGATGGTCTCGTACCAACCCGGCAACGGTCACCAAATCAAAAGCCAGGGGCAAGCCATCGCTGATAACGGTTTCATCGAGGCTCCGGCCTTTTAACTGTACC
Organism: uncultured Gammaproteobacteria bacterium; assembly: GCA_913064795.1. Lineage (GTDB taxonomy): Bacteria > Pseudomonadota > Gammaproteobacteria > Pseudomonadales > Azotimanducaceae > UBA9926. The sequence goes on along the minus strand of CAJYBS010000052.1, from coordinate 4,782 downwards.
CCTGCAAACTCATTCAATCGATCCCGAAACACTTCAAAATCACGCTTTTGAATTGTGACCCCCGCGGCCATGGCATGACCCCCAAATTTTTGAAGCAAGCCTTGGCAATCTCGATCAACCTCCACCAACAAATCCCGAAGGTGCAGGCCATCTATTGAACGACCTGATCCCTTCAAAAGCGCACCGTCCACCTCTGTAAAAATAAACACCGGCCGAGCGCACTGGGCGCGCACCCTTGCAGCAAGGACACCAATGACCCCTTCATGCCAACGGGGATCAAATAGGCAGACGCTAAACAAATCCTCTACTGACTCTGCTGCCAAATCAGGCAGCCATTCAAGCGCCTGCTGACCCATCTCTTTCTCGATTCTGCGCCGCTCTTGATTTAATGCATCCAAAGTTTGGGCTTGTTCAACCGCGGAGTGCACCGGTGCGAGCAAACATTCGACCCCCAACGACATATCATCGAGTCTCCCGGCGGCGTTTAATCTCGGCGCAATGTTGAAAGCAATTTGCTGAGTGGTCAAAACTCGGTCATCGAGTCCAGCCACCTCAATTAAGGCTTTAATTCCAGGTCTGGCGCGGCCGGATCGTATTTGCCGGATACCCGCCTGGACAAGACGACGATTGTTGGGATCAAGACCCACAAGGTCTGCCACCGTACCCAGAGCCACAAGATCGAGCAAACTCACCAAGCGTGCACCTGTTTCAGGAAGGACGTTATCGGCGGCGAGCGCCTGCCTAAGAGCAATCAGCAGATAAAATGCCACGCCAACACATGCTAAATTCCTGCTCTCGCAATGACAATCTGGCTGATTGGGATTCACAATCGCATCGGCAAGGGGTAGCTGCTCACCGGGCAAATGGTGATCGGTCACAATGACATCAAGACCTTTGGCCTTGGCATGGCGAACGCCATCGACACTCACGATGCCTTGATCAACCGTAACGATTAGCGCGGGATTTTCGACCAAGGCCAGATCGACAAGGTTCGGACTTAAGCCGTAACCCAAATCAAATCGATTCGGGATAAGATACCGAACGTCGGATGCCCCAAGCAGACCCAGTCCCTCGACCATCAGCGCGCAACTTGTTGCACCATCGGCATCATAATCGCCAATAATCAAAATGGTTTCTTGAAGCGCAATTGCCCGGGCGAGCCGAGCTGCGGCCTGGGTCACACCCCGCAGATTGTCTGGCGGCAATAGATCCTTGAGCTGATAGGCTGCACCAGGATCTCCCACAACGCCACGAACACCGAGTAATTCACCTTCCGTGAGGGGCTCAGGACCTGCAGATTCTGGCCTTCTAGAGAGTCTCACCAAGATCGACTGCTAAAAAACTCTGATTTTTTGAATCTTACCGAGGACTGCATCATGCTGCTCTAACTTTGCGACCGCCTGTTCGACCACGCCTTGCACAATGGAGTCCGTCACAAGCGCAATGGTTGCGCGATGATTCGCCGCATCCTCTTGCATAATTTTATCTAGAGAGATTCCAAAATCTGCAAGCACCGTCGTGATGCCTGACATGACTCCGGGCCGGTCCTCAACGGTAATTCTCAAATAAAACCCCGCTTCGGTCTCTTCCGGTCGAAGCATCTTCAATGATTCATCCGTGCGTCTCGGCGCATCAGAACCAGGGCGCAAACCCTGACGCTGCAAATCAATAAGATCAGCGACCACCGCATTACCCGTGGGTCCAGCGCCTGCTCCAGCACCACAACAAAATGTTTCACCCGCCGCTTCGCTCGAGACCAATACGCCGTTGAGCACGCCGTCAATCCCAGACAGCATCGCTGCGGTGGACACAAGGCAAGGATACACCGCCATCTCAAGCGATTCTCCCGATGATCTCGCCACTCCCAGATGCTTGATCCGGTATCCAAAGGCTTTCGCGAACTTAAAATCCGAGGGATCAATCTCTGCGATCCCTTCGATATGAACCTGATCAAATCGCAATGGCTGATCAAATGCCAAAGCACCCAAAATAGCCAGCTTATGAGCGGCATCTGTACCATCAATATCAAATGTTGGATCGGCCTCGGCATAACCAAGGGCTTGCGCCTCCGCCAATACCGTATCAAAGGAGCGGCTGACGCCCTCACTGGCCATCTCCGTTAAAATGAAGTTGGCGGTCCCATTAATAATGCCGGCAATCCAACCAATACGCGCGCCAGCCAAGCTCTCTTGCAGGACCTTAATAATCGGGATACTGCCTGCAACCGAGGCCTCGAATTTCAAAGAGACGTCATGCTTCGCTGCAATTTCAAACAAATCGTCACCATGCTCGGCGATCAGGGCTTTGTTGGCTGTAACCACAGACTTACCTGCTCTGAGCGACGTTTCGATCAGATGTTTGGCATCGGTTGTACCGCCCATCAACTCAACCACCACATCAACATCGCTGCGTCCACAAACCGAGATCAAATCGGACGTAAACTCAAGGTCTGCCAGCGGTCCCTCACTGGGTGGGCGCCTAGACGCGACGACAGCGATCTCTATGGCCTCACCGCCCCTGAGCTTAATCAAATCAGCATTGTCATGCAGAATTTGAGCGACCCCTGTGCCCACGGTACCTGCACCGCAAATTGCGATTTTCACAAATTACTCCTTTATGGTTTGAGGACTCATCCCCCCATCCGCCAAAACCCGTTTAATCCCGCGCAGCGCCTGGCGGGTTCGATGTTCGTTTTCGATCAGCGCAAATCGAACATGGTCATCACCATACTGACCGAAACCGATACCGGGAGAAACTGCCACTTTCGCCTCGGTAATGAGGTACTTCGAAAACTCTAAAGATCCCATTGCACGAAACTGCTCGGGGATCTTAGCCCACACAAACATTGTGGCCTTGGGCGGTGTCACTTCCCAGCCTGCCGCATTCAACCCGTCGCACAAAACGTCTCGACGATTCTTATACATTTCGCGAATCTCAGCCACGCAGCTTTGATCGCCCTCAAGTGCGGCGATCGCAGCCACTTGGATTGGAGTAAAACTTCCGTAGTCGAGATAGGACTTCATGCGAGCCAGTGCTCCGACCAAGGTCGGGTTGCCAACACAGAATCCGACTCGCCATCCCGGCATGTTGTAACTCTTGGAAAGCGTAAAAAACTCAACCGCAATATCTTTCGCGCCCTCCACCTGTAAAATCGAGGGCGCTACATAACCGTCAAAACAGAGATCCGCATAGGCTAGATCCTGGACAATCCAAAGGTTGTTTTCTTTTGCAACCGCTACCACTCGCTCAAAAAATTCAAGCTCAACGCAATGCGCAGTCGGATTACCTGGAAAGTTCAATACCAAAACTTTAGGTTTTGGCCATGTATTTTTGATCGCGTTTTCCAACTCAGAAAAAAAATCAACCTCATCGGTCAAGGGAACGTGTCTGACATCCGCGCCGGCAATGACAAATCCGTAGGGATGCACAGGGTATGAGGGATTGGGTACCAAAACAGAGTCGCCAGGGCCAAGAATCCCCATCGCCAAGTGAGCGATACCTTCTTTTGAACCCAAAGTCACGATCGCTTCGGATTCCGGATCGAGGGTGACCTGGAAACGGTCTTTATACCAATTGCAGATCGCTTGACGTAAACGCGGGATGCCTTTGGATTGGGAGTAACGATGCGTATCCCCTCGGCTTACGGTTTCGATCAACTTATCAACAATGTGTTGTGGTGTGGGCTGATCTGGATTACCCATCCCAAAGTCAATGATGTCTTCACCCCTGGCCCGAGCATCCTTTTTTAAGGCATCGGTAATACTAAAAATGTAAGGGGGTAGCCTTTGGATTCTCTGAAAGTCTTCCATATCCATCTCTATCAATCGCGATACGCCACCGCAGCCGATCAGTTTATTCGATTCACCCACGGCGAGCACGCCTGGGCGGAGTCAGCTGGCCGTAAACAGTGCCTGGCGCTTCATTTCGTTATGTTAGGCACCTATTGGAAACTTGCCTTAAAACGCACTCGGGGCCATTTTAGAGGCACGCTTAAGAAGATTTAAATCCACAGCGGATGCGCTATCGCCAAACTTAACCCGCTCGCCAGAGCAATCAGCCTTCGGCTTCAATACCCAGCTCGGCCGCCAATCGGTCCGCGGGTAGATAACCGGGTAATATTCGACCATCCTCTAAAATGATCGAAGGCGTTCCAGTCACCCCCACAAGCGCGCCCATTTCAAAATGCGTTTTAACAGGATTATCACAAGAGACCGCTTTAATTGCCGTCCCTGCTTTGGCTTGAGTCAGCGCTTTCTTTTGATCGGGAGCGCACCAAGCTGACACGATTTTGTCATAGCTCGCCGAACCAATCCCCGCTCTAGGATAAGCAAGGTATCTCACTGCGATCCCTAGGCGGTTCAATTCAGGGACTTCTTGATGGAGTTTGCGACAATAACCACAGTCTATGTCAGTGAAAACGGTGACTGATGCCTTCCTGCGTTGCGGAGGAGGAGAAAATACCACCATTTGGCTTTCTGGAAGCTCATCGATCAATTGCTTTCGAGTGGCATTTCGTTTCAATTCAGAAAGATTCACCAACCGCTGATTCAGCCGCTGATAGACGTCTCCGAGAATAAAGTAGCTCCCGGACGTATCTGTCAGTAGTATCGTCCCGTCGCTGAGCCTCACGTCATAAAGACCTGGGACGGCAGAGGCAGTCACCGACTCGATGGGCAAGCCACTCGATTCAAGCGCCGCATTAAGCGCTTTCAAGGTTTCAGAATCTGCGATCTAGATGATAAATTCTATTTATAACTGATTTACCTTTTGCAGTTAATGCCG
>CAJYBS010000051.1 GCA_913064795.1 uncultured Gammaproteobacteria bacterium | reverse complement strand
GGACCCATCGGTAAAAGGCGGACTGGCACTTTTGCCGCAAGCGCACCAAAAGTAAGATTTTCCGGCCTCGACTTCAACGGGGTACGGGGCATTTTGGGCGACGATGGCTTCGGTCATGTGAACATCCTTTTCGATTTTACGTCATCCTACCTTGATGAATTCAGTCATCACAAGCGATAATGAGGCCTTTCGGCCGAGGGGGGTGTTGCCCAACCCGGCTGCCGCTTAGTATACGGAGATCACCATGGACTTTTCCTTTTCCAGCGAACAAAGCATGCTGCAAGACAGCGTTCAAAGATTTATTCAAAATGCATATGGTTTTGATGCACGCCAGAAGATTGTCGCGAGCGATGAAGGTTTCAGTCGTGAACATTGGTCACATTTTGCCGAGATGGGTTGGCTCGGACTGCCTTTCTCAGAGGAAGACGGAGGGTTTGGTGGCACGGCGGTTGAAACTATGATTTTGCTTGAAGAGTTTGGAAAGGGACTCGTCGTCGAACCCTACATCACGGCGGTACTGCAAGCAGGTGGTCTGATTGCGAAAGGCGGTACAGCAGAACAAAAGCAGCAATGGCTAGAACCGTTGATTGCTGGAGATTTATTGCTCACCTTGGCCTTTGTTGAGCCCCAGGCCCGCTTCAACCTACAGGATGTCAAGACAACGGCTACCCGTTCAGGCGATGGCTTCAGTCTAACCGGGTTCAAGGGCGTCGTCCTAGGCGGGCCTTCCGCAGAGGTGATCCTGGTGCCGGCGCGAACGTCGGGGGATCAAAAAGACTCGAGTGGAATCACGATATTTGCAATCGATGCAAATGCCGAAGGGGTGCACCGAAGAAATTACCCAACCATCGATGGCTTTAGAGCCTCTGAACTCACACTGACCAACGTTGAAGTGGAGGCCTCGGCAATGATTGGTGCTGAGGGCGAAGGTCTAGCGCTGCTACAATTTGCCTTGGATCAAGGCATGATGGGAACCGGGGCTGAGGCAGTCGGCGCAATGGAAGTGCTCTATAAAGACACCGTGGAGTACTGCAAAGCGCGAGAGCAGTTTGGACAACCCATTGGCAAGTTCCAAGTACTCCAGCATCGTATGGTGGATATGTTTATTGAACATGAGCAGACCAAGTCGCTGGCGTATATGGCGGCCATGCGCTTGTCCGAGGGCTACAATAATGCAGCCAGCAAAGCGTTGTCGGCGTTAAAGGTCCAAGTCGGTAAGGGTGGAACGTTTGTTGGTCAAAATGCAGTGCAGCTTCATGGCGGTATGGGAATGACCAACGAGCTGAATATTGGGCATTACTTTAAGCGTTTGACGGCGATCGAGACGTTATATGGTAATACCGACTTTCACCTAAGGCGGTACAGCACGTTGTAGGTCTTGATTCGACCTTAAGGAGAATTAGATGGCAGATGCGCCTGAGTGGTTTTGGACTGCAGTGGATCAGACCCCTGAATCTGCATCGGTGATGCTCGATGAGATCGAACTGAATTATTTGCGGTGGGGCCATCAAGGCGCTCCCGGCTTGATGATGATCCATGGCCATAACGCTCATGCGCATTGGTGGGACTTTATCGCGCCTCGATATGCCGTTGACCACCATGTGATTGCTCCAGACCTCAGCGGAATGGGCGATAGTGACCACCGGGATGAGTATTCTGCCGATCTTTATGCCTCGGAGATCTGTGCGGTGGCCGATGCTGCCGGTCTCGGGCCTGACACGATTGTTGTCGCACATAGCTTTGGTGGCATGATGGCCATCCGAGCATTGGCGCGGTTTAGGTCCCGGTTCAAGGGATTGATCCTTTTGGACTCCGGAATTAAACATCCCGATGATGAAACTCCCAAGGGACCAGAGCGATGGTCTAAGCCAAAGGTCTACCCCGATCTTGAAATCGCTCGATCACGGTTCCGGCTGCAGCCTCCACAAACTTGCGAAAATGAATTTCTCGTAGCGCATATTGCGCGGCATTCGATCGATCGGATTGACGATGGTTTTGTTTGGAAGTTTGACGATGAGCTGAATGCGCGAATGACCGCAACCGGCGACTTAGAGGATGATTTTAAGGCGATTACAGGACCGCTCGCTCTGATCTATGGTGCCGACAGCGCCTCGTTTTCAGAAAAAAGCGCTGCCCATATGAAGTCCTTAGATGACGCGCTAGAGGTTGAGGCGCTTGCAGATGCGCAGCATCATCTCTTTCTTGATCAGCCCCAAGCTTTCATGGACAGTTTGAGTGCAATCCTGGCCCGTTGGGCCTGATCTCAACGCACTCAGTTAAAGTCCGTCTAACTCAAAAGCAAATCATTAGAACCCGTCCGGGCTTGAACAGCGTGGACTTTAAACAGCGTGCTCAGAACTTAGGGCGTTCGGAATTAAAAGATGGCGAGGGAGGAAAAGGCAAGATTGCAGAGGGGCTAGATCATTGCCTAGGGACGCCGAGACCCGTTGAATGGCGTCGAATCTGGGATCAGGCGAAGCGCTTCGCCGTTTTCGAGTCCCATTTGTGAGCAACAAAAAATTGAGCAGCAAAAAAAAGGAGCCTTGGAGGCTCCTTTTTTCGTTGAAACCGTCATTCGACAGCTTCTTGGTTGCGCTCTTAGCAGGCTTCGAAGAGGCCCGCAGCACCCATACCACCACCAATGCACATACTGACAATGCCGTACTTCTTTTCTCGGCGCTTGAGTTCTCGAACAATGTGCCCTGTGAGGCGTGACCCAGTCATTCCGAAAGGGTGACCGATTGAGATCGAGCCGCCATTGACGTTGTAGATCTCTGGATCAAATCCCAGCGCATCGCGACTGTAGAGACACTGCGAAGCGAAAGCTTCGTTGAGTTCCACCAAGTCGATGTCTTCGGTTCTAAGACCGTTAGCTTTAAGTAACTTAGGAACTGCAAATACGGGACCGATACCCATTTCATCGGGCTCACAGCCTGCGACGGTCCAGCCTCTAAAGTATGCCATAGGCTCAAGACCGAGTTGAGCGGCTCTCTCGGCGCTCATAACCAGCGTCATTGACGCACCGTCAGAAAGCTGAGATGCGTTCCCGGCTGTAACCGTACCATCTTCTTCAAAAGCGGGTGGCAGCTTTGCTAGGCCCTCAAGGGTTGTCTCGGGGCGATTACACTCGTCACCAACACAAACGCCATCGACGATCTCAGTCTCTTTTGTTTCTTTGTTGATGACTTTTTGCCATTTCACATTCATTGGGACGATTTCATCATCAAACAGCCCCGCTTGCTGTGCGGCAGCCGTTCTCTTTTGGCTTTCGAGCGCAAATTCGTCTTGGTACTCTCGCGAAACACTATAACGGCGAGCGACAACTTCGGCTGTGTTACCCATCGCCATGAAGATATCCGGTGCTTTCTCACGAATCGTGGGATGAATATCTGACTTACCCGGGGTCTGGCGAGTGCCCGCGGAAATCGATTCGACGCCGCCGGCGATCATGATTTCTGAACAGCCGCTGGCGATTTGATTGGCAGCGAAGGCAATGGAGTTTAAGCCAGAGGAGCAGGCTCTAGAGATCGTGCTGCCAGCGACGGTTACTGGAAGACGAGACAATATGACCGCAAGGCGTGCGATGTTCCCGCCTTGCTCGCCGGTTTGACTTGCTGCGCCAACGATGACGTCTTCAACTTCGGCAGGATCAATGGAGCTGTTGCGGTCTAGCAGGGCATCGATACAGTGGGCAACCAGGTCATCGGGTCGAGTGAGGTTAAACGAGCCGCGGAATGACTTAGCTAAGCCTGTGCGAACACTATCTACGATTACTACGTCACGCATAAGGGGTCTCCAGTTTTTTCATGGTGCGAATGGACAGTCATTGTGCCTTGAATGTAGTGGCAGAAACAACCGCAGAAAGATGCTTTTCCTTTCATCATTGATCTCAATGATCTCTCTGAAATTGACCTAAACCTACCTTGGCTTTATGCGGGGATTCATCTCTGAGTCGTTTGCGCACTATCAGAGTTTGATGAGGCTCGAGCATGGGGGCATCTTTAAGCAGGGGCGGGCGTAGGTTCGCCTGCCTTGCGGTGCGATGACCAAGATCGATTTTTGAGAGACTGTGCCACGCTTTCAATTTAAAATGAGGTGCTGTCAGGATAAAGCGATGCCTCCCCTCGGTTCGTTGTAATTTAGAGTGATTAATCCATAATCTTTGATCGCCCTTCATGCAGAGATCCCCACATGTCAGATTTCATTCTTGCGATTGACCAAGGCACGACAAGCTCCCGAGCTATTGTTTTTGACACTTCGGGAGCCGTAGTGGGCGTCGGTCAGCAAGAATTCGAGCAATATTTTCCGGAAGACGGTTGGGTTGAACACGACCCAGAAGAGATCTGGCGTTCCGTATTGACAGTGATTGATCGAGCGCTCCAAGCCGCAGGATTAACTGCGTCGCAAATACAAGCCATTGGGATTACGAATCAGCGCGAGACCACATTGGTGTGGGACCGCGCTACAGGTGAGCCGGTGTATAACGCAATCGTTTGGCAAGACCGTCGAACCAGCGGGCTGTGCCAAACCCTGAAAGAGAATCAGCATGAGCCAATGATTACCGAAAAAACGGGATTGTTGCTTGATCCCTATTTTTCGGCAACCAAGGTTCGGTGGATTTTAGATCACATTGACTCAGGTCAGACCCGGGCCGAGGCGGGCGATCTTTGTTTTGGAACGATTGATAGTTTCTTGTTGTGGCGACTCACTGGTGGAGTCTGCCACCGGACCGATGCGACCAATGCTGCCCGGACGATGCTGTTTAACATCATCGATCAGCAGTGGGATTCGGACATTTTGTCCCTACTGAATATCCCAAAAACCATGTTGCCCGAAGTGATGGACTGCAGCGATGATTTTGGGGTGACTGCCATTGCTGAGATTGATGCTGGGATTCCGATCACGGGCGTTGCGGGTGATCAACAAGCCGCGCTTTTTGGTCAATGCTGTTTCGAAGTGGGGATGATGAAGAGCACCTACGGGACGGGTTGCTTTATGATCTTGAATACCGGGACTGAGCCTGTTCGATCCAACAATCGGTTACTGACCACGGTCGCCTATCGATTAAACGGTGAGGTGAGTTTCGGGCTGGAAGGCTCGATCTTTATTGCCGGAGCCGCTGTTCAGTGGCTCAGAGATTCCATGAAGCTGATCGAACATGCGGGTGAGACAGAGGCGATTGCCGCAGATAATCCAGACAGTCACGGCGTCTATGTTGTCCCGGCGTTCACGGGGCTTGGCGCGCCCTACTGGGATGCAGAGGCCCGAGGCGGAATTTTAGGGTTGACCCGGGACTCGGGGGTGGCCGACGTGATCACCGCGACTCTCGAATCGGTGGCTTATCAATCCAGAGATCTACTTTTGGCGATGGCGAGCGACGGGGTTCAGCCTGAGCGAGTTCGGGTGGATGGGGGCATGATCGAAAACAACTGGGTGGCTCAAAACCTTGCAGACCTGCTCGGCATCGCGGTTGATCGGCCTGAAGTCACTGAAACCACGGCGCTCGGGGCGGCCTATCTTCCGTGCTTGTGACTCGGGCTTTCTGACTCCCTCTCACGATTCTCTAAGAGTTGGCGGCTGGATCATTGTTTTGAGCGTCAGATCTCCGGCGATGTGGCCGATAACCGTTACTCCGGCTGGTTAGACGCGGTTGCTCGGGTTAGAGGCCGCGAATGAGATCACAGAGGGTCTCACACAGCTGATCGGCCTCTTCTTGATTAATGATCAACGGCGGTAGCATCCGAATGACTGTATCTGCCGTGACGTTGATTAACAGATGTCGCTCGAATGCGCGTTGAACGAGCTCGGTGCAGGGCGCGTTCAGTTCGATGCCGAGCATTAAGCCCTTGCCGCGAATATCTTTCACCGCATTCTCTCCGGCTAAACGGGTTCTGAATTGTTGCAGGAGATAGTCACCCATTTGAGCGGCGTGATCGATGATGTTGAGTCGTTCGAATTCATCAAGGACAGCATTGGCAGCTGCGCAAGACAGGGGATTGCCGCCAAACGTTGAGCCGTGGTTGCCGGGCTTAAAGAGGTGCGCCGCAGCGCCTCTCGCCATACAGACGCCGATGGGAACGCCGTTGCCCAAACCCTTTGCGGTCGTGACAAGGTCAGGAAGAATGCCGCTGTGTTGATAGCAAAAATACTGACCCGTTCGAGCGTTGCCCGATTGCACTTCATCAATAATCAGCAACCAGTCATTGGCATCGCAGATCCCTCGAAGTCGGGGTAAATAATCCTCATCTGGAACTTGTATCCCGCCTTCACCCTGGATTGGTTCGACGAAAATAGCCGTGACCTGATTCGTCGTGGCGGCGATTTTTTCGATGGAGTCAACATCGTTAAACGGGACCCTCAAGAAACCTGATACCAAAGGCTCAAAACCGGCGTGGACTTTTCGGTTGCCTGTCGCCGTGAGTGTGGCCATGGTTCTACCGTGAAAGGCGGAGTCCATGACAATGATCGTTGGGTCAGAAAATCCTTTTTGATGACCAAACATGCGAGCAATTTTAATCGCGCACTCGCAGGCTTCGGCACCGGAGTTTCCGAAGAACATATTGTCCATGCCCGAAAGTTTTGCCAAGCGTTCTGCCAGGTGTTCTTGGCCAGGAATGCGGTAAAGGTTTGAGGTGTGCAGAAGTTGTTGGCTTTGCTCGGATAGAGCTTGGGCAACCGCTGGATTGGCGTGTCCCAAAGCGACGACCCCAAGCCCGGATAGCCCGTCGAGATAGCGCTCACCCTGGTGATCGATGAGCCAGGCACCTTCGCCGCGAACAAACTGTACATCTGTGCGTCCATAAGTTGGCATAACGGCTGGGTTCATGAGAGAGTCCTCAAGGGTGTGCTGACATCACTAAGTCGAGCACGCGATGATAAACCAGATTGGCAGATCACTAAAGTCCGGATATGACAGTGCCTTTAAATCCAGTTGAACTTGCGGTCTTTGTCTCTCGGTGTGCCGGCATCTGCGATGAAATGGGAATGGTCCTCAGGTCCGCTGCCTTTTCTCCCAATATTAAAGATCGACTCGATTTTTCCTGCGCGTTATTTGATGAGAAAGGTGGCATGTTTGCTCAGGCCGCTCATGTACCGGTTCATCTTGGCAGCATGGCCTTTGCGATGCGCGATATCGCCCAGTCTCGCGTTTGGCGTCCGGGAGACGAACTTATTTTTAACGATCCGTTTTTGGGCGGCACCCATCTGCCGGATGTGACCTTGGTGAGGCCTTTTTTTCTCGAGAGCCGGCTAATGGGCTTCGTGGTCAATCGAGCCCATCATGCTCAAATCGGATCCCAGACCCCAGGATCAATGCCCATTTCATCCTCCATAGAGGAAGAAGGATGTATCATTTCGCCGGCCTTAATGCGAGATGAGGGTCGGCCGGTTCAAGCCATGGTGACCTGGTTAAAAGCGGAACTAGGTGCGGGCACTGCCGCTGATCTCGCTGCCCAGTCGAGTGCCAACCGCGTGGGTATTGATCGTCTTGAACCTTTGATCAAAGAATTTTCAGGTGATGGGTTTTTGGTCGCAATCCAACAATTAAATGATTACGGCCGAACCATGGCGCAATCTGGGATCGCACGAATTCCCGAGGGGGTTTATGGTTTTGAAGATGTCATGGACAGCGATGGTTTAGGCGCAGCGGCCATTAAAATACGTGTTGAAATTACGGTGTCAAAGGGCAATGTCAGCGTTGATTTCACGGGTACCAGTGCAGCAGTGTCTGGCAATATTAATTGCCCAATTTCTGTCACTGCAGCCGGTGTTTATTATGCAATGCGGTGTTTGTTGCCAGAAAATACGCCGGCCTGCGCTGGGACTTTCAGCCCCATTTCCCTACACGCAGAGCCTGGCTGCCTTGTTAACGCCGAGCGGCCTGCGGCGACTGCCGCCGGCAACGTAGAGACCTCAATGCGGATTGTCGATTGTATGTTGGGTGCACTTGCCAGTGCCTTGCCCAATGAGATCCCCGCGGCCAGTCAAGGCACGATGAATAATATAGCGATGGGGCGAGCGGGTCACTGGGACTATTATGAAACCCTCGGAGGTGGGGTTGGCGCGAGCAAGCTCGGGCCTGGGATTGACGCTGTGCAAAGTCACATGACCAATACGCTCAACACGCCAATTGAGGTGCTGGAATCAAATTATCCGGTTGAAATCATCGACTATGCGATCCGCTCGGATTCGGGCGGTGAAGGTTTACACGCGGGAGGAGCCGGCCTGATTCGAAGTTATCGGTTTCTTGAGCGCGCGGAAGTCACACTCATTACCGAGCGCAGGCAGTCGCCGCCCTGGGGACTGGCAGGTGGCGCTGCTGGCTCGACTGGACACAATAC
>CAJYBS010000050.1 GCA_913064795.1 uncultured Gammaproteobacteria bacterium | reverse complement strand
TAGCCTCAGCGGCATTCCGTGGTCTCTGGGCAAACAAATCGCTGGCAGGTCCATGACGCCCAGCTGGCCATCCAAAATTTCATCATAGCTGATCGTCTCATAACGCGTCGCGGATGCGTCTTTAACCGGATCAGAAGAGTAAATGCCATCGACTTTGGTCGCTTTTAAAACAATATCTGCATCGACTTCTATCCCGCGCAGACACGCAGCCGAATCGGTTGTGAAAAAAGGATTTCCGGTGCCTGAAGAGAAGATCACAACATCGCCCTCTTCGAGGTGACGAATCGCCAATCGACGATCATAGTGCTCAACAACACCACTCATCGGAATTGCCGACATGACAACGGTTTGTATATTCGCTCGTTCAAGGGCATCTCGCATTGCGAGCGCGTTCATCACCGTCGCCAGCATTCCCATGTGATCACCGGTCACCCGGTCGAGTCCGGCAGCGCTGAGCTCGGCGCCACGAAACAGGTTGCCCCCTCCGATCACCAGCCCGACTTGAATCCCAATACCCACCAGCTGGCCAATCTCCAGCGCCGTTCGGTCGAGTACTTTGGGATCGATACCGACGCCCTCAACACCAAGGGCTTCTCCGCTTAGCTTCAGCAGAATTCTCTGATATTTGGGCGTTGGCTTTTTCGACGGCATAGCTTCCTCAGGTCAATTGCTGGGCGACTTCAGCTGCGAAATCTACTTCCTCTTTTTCGATACCTTCACCGACTTCGAATCGCGAAAAATCGAGCACTTTCGCTTCATGCTGCTTGAGCAGCGCGCTGATCTTCTGATCTGTATCTTTAACGAATGCTTGCTCTGTAAGACTAATCTCAGCGAGATACTTCTTGATTCGGCCCTCTACCATCTTGGCAACAATTTCTGGCGGCTTACCACTTTCGGCTGCCTGAGCTGTATAGATCTCTCGTTCTTTTTCGAGCACATCCGCACCAGCATTTTCGGGTGAGACTACTTGCGGATTAGCAGCAGCAATGTGCATGGCCAAATCCTTACCCAGATTCTCATCGCCACCCTCGAAATTAACCAGCACCCCAATCTTGCCGTTGGTGTGCAGATAGGATGCAACCTGTCCCTGATAGCGCGCAGCACGACGAACGCTGCAATTCTCTCCAATCTTCTGAACCAAAGCCTCTCGGGTCGCTTCCATTCCAGATGCCATCAATCCTGCGACATCTAGATCTTCAGATTCGAACAGCGCGGCTGAGACTGATTGGGCAAATGCGATAAAGTTTGCGTCTTTGGCTGCAAAGTCTGTCTCGCAATTGACTTCAACCATTATCCCTTTGTCAGACTCGGTCATGATTTGTATCAAACCGTCAGCTGCAATTCTTCCCGCTTTTTTTGCAGCCTTCATGCCACTGGATTTCCGGAGGTTATCGATCGCTTGATCCATATCGCCTTCGGTTTCAACCAACGCTTTTTTACAGTCCATCATCCCAAGACCCGTGCGTTCTCTCAGCTCCTTGACCATTGCTGCTGTCACTGCTGCCATACCTTATCCTCTTCCATCTTTATCTGTTCTGCGCCCCATAGGCGACTGAAATAAGTCAAGCTTATTGGCGATCTGACCTGCTACTGAGGGTCTTCCGCCTTTGAAGCATCTCCTTCGACTGGGGCCGCCTCACCTTCGTTGGCATCACCTGGCACCTCGTCTGCAGACACCTCTTCAGATCCTGCTATTTCATGCTCCGGCGCTGCCTCAGGTTCTGCCGCGGCAACTGCTTCAGCGGGCGCTGTTTCAGATTCAGCGGGAGCGTCAGCGACAACAGGCGCAACCGCATCGCTGGCGTCGCTTTCAGTGATCTCAACAAAATCATCAGCAGCAACAGCACCGTTTTGACCTCTGGCTTCCAAAATTGCATCTGCGAACGTTGACAAAAACAACCGCACTGAACGGATGGCATCGTCATTACCCGGAATCAAATAATCAACATTGTCAGGATTGCTATTGGTATCAACAATCGCAACAACTGGAATACCCAAGGTTTTGGCTTCAGTCACAGCGATCTTCTCGTGATCCACATCAACGATCAGAATCACATCAGGCAGTCCGCCCATGTCCTTGATACCGCCGAGACTGCTCTCTAATTTCTCTAACATGCGCTGTCGTGTCAGTGCTTCATGCTTGGTTAACTTGGCAAAGGTTCCATCTGTGCTTTGCTCTTCTAAATCGCGCAAGCGTCTGATGGACTGTCGAATCGTTTTATAATTGGTCAACATTCCGCCCAGCCAACGCTTATCGACATAAGGCATGCCGGCCCGACTCGCTTCCTCTTTAATAATTTTGCTAGCGCTTCTCTTTGTCCCAACAAACAAAATTTTGTTTTTCTTTGCGGCGACCGAACTCACGAAATCCAGCGACGCCTCTAGGGCAGGCACTGTTTTCTCTAGGTTGATGATATGAATGTCATTTCTGGCGCCAAAAATGTACTCGCTCATTTTTGGGTTCCAATACCGCTTTTGATGTCCAAAGTGGACGCCTGCTTCTAGCAGGTCACGCATGTTGACTCGACTCATGTGATCTCCAAATGTCTGGGTTAGGCTTCCACACATCCCAAATCGCAACCCGAAGGCACCCGCGACCCGTGACGATGTGTGTGCTGATTTTGAACCCTGGCTTTTGCCAGACTCCTCTTTGCGTTTCCGCGGCGCGCTTTATACCATATATCCGGCCTTAAACCAATGATTTAGGGCCCCAAAGCCCTCTAGCCCTGATATACTGCGACCCGCAAAAGGAGTCCCTGTGGTCGAAATCAAAAGTCAATTGGAAATCGAGTCAATGCGGGCCGTCGGGGCACTTGCCGCCGCCCAGCTTGAAATGATTGAACCTTTCGTCGTCCCTGGGGTGAGCACAGGAGAACTGGACCGTATTTGCCATCGGTTTACCTTGGATGTCCAAAACGCAATCCCAGCCCCGCTTAATTACCGCGGATTTCCCAAGTCGATTTGCACGTCGGTTAACCATGTTGTTTGTCACGGGATTCCCAGTGACGACAAAATTCTAAAAAACGGCGACATCGTCAACATTGATGTCACCCTCATCAAGGATGGCTTTCACGGAGACACCAGCAAGACCTTCATTGTCGGCCAAGGCAGCGTCCGGGCTCAACGCTTGGTTCAGACCTGCAAACAGAGTTTATATCGAGGCATTCAAGCCGTTAAACCTGGCGCTTTTTTAGGCGATATTGGCCACGCAATCCAATCGTTCACGGAAAAACATCACTTCTCGATTGTTAAAGAATATTGCGGACATGGTATTGGCCGGGTGTTTCACGACGAACCCCAAGTTCTACATTACGGTCGTTCCGGGACTGGCATCGCGCTCCAACCCGGTATGATTTTTACCATTGAACCCATGATCAATGCCGGCAAGGCCGCTGTAAAGCTCTTGCCTGATCAATGGACGGTGGTAACCAAGGATCGTCAACTCACCGCCCAGTGGGAACATACGATGCTGGTCACAGAATCAGGCTATGAGATTCTTACCCATCGCCATGATGACGACATTCCACGTTGTGGATAATGCGCACCTAGAATCTATTTCGCGCGAAGTCAGCGCTGCTAAGAATCCTATCCCGATTTTAAAGGCCGCCCTGAATGCATTTAAGCAGGCTCAATCAAAGGCCTACTCTGAATCATTGCCCATCGAGCAACTCACCCACGGTCGGGCCAAATTCATCGACCACATTCTAGAGATTTGTTGGGGCCGATTTAGTTGGGATGAAAACCTCAATAGTTTGTTTAAAAGCCGCATATCCCTCATTGCCGTGGGCGGCTATGGGCGTTTAGAGCTTCTTCCGAGTTCTGATATCGATCTTTTAATTCTTACAGAGCGCGGTAATGCACAGCAGCACGCCTCCAACATTCAGTCCTTTTTGACCTTACTTTGGGACATCGGACTCGAGGTCGGGCACAGCGTACGCTCGGTAAAAGATTCGATTAATCAAAGCAAAAACGATGTGACGGTGTTCACTGCGTTACTCGACTGCAGAATGATTTGCGGCGCTCCGGATCAAGTGGTTCAGCTGCGCAGCAAGCTTCGGAAAAAAAGTGGATGGAAAACGTCATCCTTTTTCTATGCAAAAACCGAGGAACAAGAGGACCGGCACTCAAAATCCAACCATACCGAATACAGCCTTGAGCCGAATCTTAAAACGGCACCCGGGGGACTCAGAGATATCCAAACAGTCTGGTGGATTGCAAAACAACATTACGGGCATGACGATCCAGACCAACTGGTTGCAGAAAATTTTTTGGAGCAGGACGAAGCGTCGATCCTTCTTGAGGCTCGAAATTTCCTCTGGCAGGTTCGATTTGTATTGCATGAACTCGCCGGGAGAGACGAAAACCGATTGCTCTTTGATCATCAAAGAAAGGTGGCCGCTCGCATGGGCTACCGAGACGATGCCCAGCTTGCGGTCGAGCAGTTCATGCAAGACTACTATCGCTACGCGAAGGCCGTCAGCACGGTTAACGAAATCGTCCTCCAGCATTTTAAAGAGCAGGTCGTTAGTCGTACCCGCAACGCGCGCCCGGTCGCGATCAACCCGCGCTTTCAATCCAGCAACGGCTACTTAGAAGTCACTGGCACTCATGTTTTCGAGGAGACCCCTGAAGCCTTGCTTGAGATGTTCGTCTTGCTCGGGGAAACACCGAGCCTCAAAGGAATCCGCGCGGACACCATACGTCAAGCAAAAGTTGCGGCCACAAAGATCGATGATACCTTTCGCTCCAATGAGAAGGCCACGGCACTTTTTCTTAATTTATTGCGCGTCGAACATCATCTGTTCTCCCAGCTCAGGAGAATGAATCGTTACGGTATTTTAGGTGCCTATTTGCCCGAATTTGAACGCGTGGTTGGGCAAATGCAGTTCGACCTGTTTCACATCTACACCGTGGATGCTCATACCCTGCAAGTGGTTCGGAACATGCGCCGCTTCCGTTACAAAAATCAGGAGCAAAGATTTCCTATTGCGGCGCACATCCACCACCGCCTTCCGAAAATCGAGTTGCTTTACATTGCTGGTTTTTTCCATGATTTAGCAAAAGGGCAAGGGGGCGATCATTCTGAGCTTGGGATCGGGATCGCTGAATCCTTTTGTCAGCGGCATCAACTGGGTCGCTGGGACACCAACCTGGTCTGCTGGCTCGTCAAGAACCATTTGCTCATGTCCACAACAGCTCAAAGAAAAGATATCTTTGACCCTGACGTTGTTCGAGACTTTGCCGAGGAGGTCGGTGACCGAGTCCGCCTCGATTACCTCTATGCACTGACGGTTGCTGATATCAACGCAACGAATCCAACCCTATGGAATAGCTGGAAAGCATCTCTAATGAGCCAGCTCTACCTTGAGACCAAACGGGTCCTCCGGCGCGGGGTCAGTAACATGGTGGATCGTGAGGACTATTTGGCTGAGATTCAAGACAACGTCAAGGTCAAACTCAGCGAAAAAGGCCTATCTGGGGAGCGAATCGACACCCTTTGGGCTGGCCTTGACGACGATTATTTTCTACGCGAGTCAGAATCTAATATTCTCTGGCATACCGAATCTCTGGACCAATATGATCCCAAAACCGGGCCCCTCATTCTAATCGAAGACGAACAATCTCGGCTCAATACAGAGCGTGGGGCAACGCATATTTTTATTCATTTACGATCGGATCAATCGCTTTTTTATGCCATTGTCTCAGCCTTCGATCAATTGGGAATGAGTATCGTCGACGCGCGTATTCCCGGAAACGTTAAAGGTCGAACAGACTATACCTTTGATGTCTTGGATGCCTCGGCTCGTTCGCTTAATTCAGCCTCAACCCCTGCCGATGTCATTCGACAAACCCTGATAAAAGCTATGGATTCCGGCGATGACTTTCGAGTCGCCACTCGACGAACACCGCGTGTACTCAAGGAGTTTAATCTTAGGACGTCAATCTCATTGGATACTCAAGGCAGCGACGCCTTCACCACCTTAGAGGTCGTCGCCGCTGACCGGCCCGGTCTTCTGGCTAAACTTGCCAGAATCTTTCACGAACACAACATCCTGATGCAGGCGGCTAAAATCACAACCCTCGGCGAGCGTGTTGAAGACGTTTTTCATATCGTCGATGCCCAGGGGCATCCCCTGGGGGATAACGAACAAAGCCAGGCGCTCTCGGAACATATCCAACGCGAGCTTGATGAACATATCCAAGAACTCACCGCATGAATCCTAACCTTGAACGTCTTGAACCTTACCCCTTTGCCCGATTGAGCAAACTGCTCGGGGAAACACAAGCGGCCGAATTGCCTCACATCTCATTAGCAATGGGGGAGCCGAGACACCCAGCGCCACAATTTTTGATTGACTGTTTGAGTGAAAAAGCGCTGTTGACTGAAGGCCTGGCGACCTACCCTCCGACCCGAGGCCTACCTTCGCTTCGGAACGCCATTGCATCGTTTATCAACCGCCGGTTTAAACCTGCCAAAGTTGATCCTGACCGACACCTATTGCCGGTTAATGGCACCCGAGAAGCGCTGTTTGCCGTCGCTCAAGCGTTGAGCAATTACAAAGATCGTCCAATCACCATGATGCCAAACCCCTTCTATCAAATTTACGAAGGCGCTGCGCTGCTTGCGGGCACTCAACCTTTATATCTGCCCTGCACACCCGAGACTGCCTTTAAACCCGATCTGACTCAGATCACATCCGAAACCTGGTCTAAGGTCGGACTCATCTATATCTGTAATCCAGGCAATCCTCACGGGGCCTTGATGACCCTCGAAGACCAACAGGCCCTCATTGCATTGGCCCTTGAGCATCAGTTCATTATTGTTGCTGACGAGTGCTACTCAGAAATCTATCAGGACGAGGACAATCCACCGGTAGGCCTCCTTCAAGCCGCCGCCGCACTGGGTAATCTCGACTTTAAGCAATGCCTGGCCTTCAATTCTCTGTCGAAGCGTTCCAATCTGCCGGGTTTACGATCAGGCTACGTCGCGGGTGATCCCGAACTTATTGCTCGCTTCTTGGAGTATCGAACCTATCACGGTAGCGCGATGCCCGTGCACAGCCAAATGGTCAGCGCCCTCGCGTGGCAAGATGAGGCACACGTTCAACACAATCGCGCGCAGTATCGTGCAAAAATTAAAGCCTTCGCTGAAACTCTGGCTCCGGTTTGGCCCATCAAAACTCCGGACGCAAGCTTTTATCTTTGGCCTGAAACGCCCATTGATGATGAAATCTTCGCCCAAAAGCTTTTCAGTCTTCAGAACGTCTCGGTGCTACCCGGCCGCTACCTTTCACGAACTTTTGGTGGAGAAAATCCAGGTATCAATCGGATTCGTATCGCCCTTGTGGCTGAACCGAATGCCTGCCTAGAGGCAGCGCAACGCATCAAGTCGTCCTTTGAGGATCTCAGCTGAAAGTTGTTGAGAAACCCGTCATAATTCGCAGCGCTTGGTTTATTAAGAACTTATGGAGATCGCATGTTCAGTATTGGCATTGGTAGGGGTACCCAAAATAAACAAGGCGATTGGCTCGAGGTTTTTTATCATTGTATCTGGCTGAACCCGCCTCAGTCGTTGGTTGGGGCGATTGCAGGAGTTTGTGATGTGTCAGCCGACCAGGGTACGGCTGAACTGAGCCCAGACGATTTAGCAGGGATACTCGCGGGTTTTGAAGCCGGAGCCGATGCGCCCGTGCTCCAAGCCCTGATTGACTCAGGCCGAACCACCACCCTCTGTTGGATGCAATCAGACGGCCCTATCGAGTCGACCCCAGCGGCTTACCTCAAGCTTCACCTCCTCTCGAGATGTTTGGTTCGTCCCAATGAGGTCGACTTGGAGGGGATTTTTGCTCAACTGCCTAATGTCGCATGGACATCCCAGGGCGCCTTCGATCTCGGAGAAATCGATGATGCCATTTTAAGTGCTCGCCTTAATCATCAGCACCTTGAAGTTCTGAGTGTAGATAAATTCCCAAAATTGACCAACTACCTCATTCCACCCGGCGTGAGAATCGCCGACTCCGCCAGAGTCCGGCTAGGAGCTTATCTCGGCCAAGGGACAACCGTCATGCATGAGGGGTTCATTAACTTTAATGCTGGGGCTGAAGGACCCAATATGGTTGAAGGCAGGATTTCTCAAGGTGTCTTCGTTGCCAAGGGCAGCGATTTAGGCGGCAGCGCATCGACGGCTGGCACGCTCTCAGGTGGCGGCAATGAAGTGCTCAGCATTGGCGAGGATTGTCTCATCAGTGCAAATGCTGGCACGGGTATCTCACTAGGTGATCGTTGCACCATAGAAGCCGGGCTTTATATTACGCCCGGCACCGTTGTTGAGGTCATTGATGAAAATGGCCAGAGCGTAGAAACCCTTAAAGCTCGCGAACTCAGCGGGCACAGCGACCTTTTATT
>CAJYBS010000049.1 GCA_913064795.1 uncultured Gammaproteobacteria bacterium | reverse complement strand
CGATTCCCCCCCCCTGGGCTGACTCAGTTGCAAACCTGAGTCAGCCCTTTTTTTACTCAACGAGCATCCCTACCTTAGTAAGGGCCGCTTAACCCCCCTGATCCTAAGCTTCTCTCAATCGAGCCACAATGCTCTGTGCAAGGCCCAAAAAGATCAATCCAAATCCCCCAATATTACCCACCGAATTGGCCAATCGAAGGCCTTCCAAGTCGAGAGTAGGCAGCGAAACGAGCAAACCGCCCAACCCGAGCAAACCTGCAGACCAAACACTTAAGGGTCCAATTTTTGGTAAAAAGCGCTGCGCTGCCCAGGCAATGGCCAAGATCCCTACAACAGCCTCGAGGACTGAGAGTCCAATCTGTTCCCAGGGGCCGAAGCCGATCAAGCTTGGATTGACAACAAACAAGAAGGGTATCCAATAGATCGCAATCCCCATTCGCATTGCCTCAAAGCCGGTCGCCACTGGATTTGCCCCCGCGACGGATGCAGCGGCAAAAGCACCCAAAGCAACAGGGGGTGTAATGAATGAGAGCATCCCCCAGTAAAGAATGAATAAATGCACGCCCAAGGGCATTAAGCCGCCTTCGATCAATGCCGGCGCTAAAACAATGGCCAAAAAAACGTAGGCGGCGGTTACGGTCAAACCAATACCCAACACGAAACTGGTCACTGCCCCCATCACAATTAATATCCAAGTTTGATCACCTGCCACAAACAGCAGTTCGTTCACCAAAGTACCAGACAGCCCAGTTACCGACAGCGCGCCAACAATGAGGCCCACGGCGGCCAAGATTGCGAGCAATTCAATCAACAACTGACCCACTCCGGAGAGCCACTGTTTAAGATCAGCCACTGACATCCTTTGCTGAGGCAGGAGCTGATTAATCACGAGTAAGGCAGCTGTGGCGACCCAAGGTGCCAAGGTCTCTTGTTGCATCACCAGTAGCAGCACAATGAGTAGCACGAACGCGCCCACATAAAACCAGCCCTCCCCAAGCACCTGCTGCAAAGGAGGAATCTCCGAATCAGGCAATCCTTCAATACCATGCTTCGACGCGTGGGCATCAATTTGCAGATAGAGTGCCGCAAAATAGAGCAGAGACGGTATGAGCGCTGCTAACGCCACCTGGTAGTAAGGCATCTCGAGGAAGGTGGCCATGATAAAGGCCGTTGACCCCATAATCGGCGGCAGTAATACACCGCCTGTTGAGGCGCATGCCTCGACCGCCGCAGCAGCCTGATTAGACAGGCCTTGGCGGCGCATCGCTGGGATGGTCAGTTGCCCCGTGGTCATCACGTTGGTAATGACGCTGCCGCTCATCGACCCCATCAATCCACTTGAAACAATCGCTACTTTAGCCGCACCACCGCGAGTCCGACCCAAAAATGCGAAAGCCAAACGAATAAAAAAGGCACCGCCACCGGTATGCTGCAGAGTCGATCCAAAGACGACAAAGCCAATGACCAGCGTCGCAAAAGCCCGAAAGGGCAAACCAACAATGCTTTCGATGCTCATGGCGTGATAATTCGCGGTTTCGCGTATCCCAATGGCCATGCCAGAGATCATCTCCGGCATTTGATCCGCAATTAAGGGGTAGAACGAAAAAATCCCAGAAATTAGAAACAAAGACCATCCGGCGACACGGCGCACTGCTTCGAGCACCAATGCCCAAAGTGCGAGGCTCGCGAGCACGGCATGGTTGGGGGCCACGAATTCCCAGCCCTCATTGAGGATAGCCTCTCCATGATAAAGCAACCACATCGGCGCCAGCAGCGCCGAGAGACCGAGCGCACCGTCCAGCAATCGAGAGCGACTCGGGCGGATTAAAAACGCACCCGGCAGCAGCAGAGCGATCAACAAAAAGTAGTACTGGGTCTCTAGACGAATCCAAGCGCCGAGCACCGGCGCACCCCACAATCTCAATTGATCGATCACCACAAAACAGCTCAGCAAGGCAATCAGAGCAATCAGCCCATCTCTGGCGCCGGTAAAAGATGTTCCCTGGGTCATGGCGCGCGCCAGATGGGATCAAAGCCCGCTGCATCAAGATAGTTGGCACGCTGGGTCAGCCAGGCTTTAGACCAGCGCTCCTCCTCTTCGACGAGCTCGGCGCGTTCCGCTATTAAATCGTTCCAAGCCTGCGCCAACACCCGCTGACGCTCCAGCAAGCGCTGCTGATGCTCCTGCGCCGCTTCAGTCCAAACTCCCAGAGTTTTAAAATAGCGAATGGCCCCTGGGTGATAAGGCACCAGCCACTTAAATTTCTGGCGGGACATTTGCCAACCCATTGAGCCAGGGTCAGCATTTTTAAACTGTTCAAATCCCTGGTCAATGGCGGCGGTCACAGCGTAAACCATGGCCTCGTCTCGGCGGTCTAGGGTCGTTAAGATCGGGTAAGGATAGGTTCCGCCTTCATGAGGCTGGGTTTCTGAAATACCTGCGCCGCGCACCGCCATGTTCGGCATCATATAAGGCGCAACCCCGTGAACCCGCTGCCAACAGGCCGCATCAAAGTGATCCATTGTTAGCCAGCGAATACCCCCCGGGGAGGCTTCAAGACGCCGGGTCGGACCCGACACCGTCGTCGCATAGGCCGTATCAATTTGCCCTGCAATCATTGCATTCCACATCGCGACATAGCCAGGGAACTCAACCCGGATCACATCCTTCCAACCCACATTGCCGCAGGCCATGATCGCCTCGGTAGACACATTGAGCGCTGGTGCACCCAGCACATAGGGCACGCGCTTTCCAACCAATCCCCGAATTTCCTTGATTCCAGAATTTGCCGCAACGGCAATACCTTGATTGGACAAGCCCAGTGACATCATCACGATTCGCAGGGGCTGCGGCCCCCAACGCTTGCCGGAAAATTGAAACGTCCCCTCTTGGGCAAAGTAAGTGGAAACGCCGTTGGCAGAGAACTGCACCCGATTCACCATCAGCGGTAGCAGTCTAGAAACATCGTTTTTCCCGGGTATCACTCGCAAGGTTACGCGATGTTGATCCTTGAACATTTTGGCGATACCCACCGCCTGGTTGTAACCTGTTGTCCCTAGGTTGTAAGCACTCCAGGCCATCACTCTCGGTAATTTGGGCGGTTCTACCGCCACTGAACTCACGCTAACCATCAACGCAAACGACAAGACTATTTGTTTTAGCATGCGCTAATGCCCTACTTCTAACGTTTCAATCCCGGTGGCCGCAGAGTCTGGCACTCACTCGGTGGCTCTGTCCAGCACACGCTTCGCACCCACTATTTCCTTCAGTGCATTTTATTGAACACGCTGAATGAGGCACCTTAATTTTGGCCGTTTTTGTCAAAGCGCTATCCTCGAGATCTTTTCTTCAAGGCGATTTGTTAAAGTTTCTGTACGACAGGATCTTTAACAAAAACTCCGACCCAGGGTACGGCTTTCGACTCCGCCTTGGGTTCTGATAAACTTGGGAACTGCATCGATCCTAACCCATCATCAAGGAGCAAACCGTGGCCAAAGGCGTAGCGTGGTATTACCTCAGAAAGGGCTGAACGACTTGTGTAAAAGCATCCAAGTTTTTGGAAGCCCGTTCTGTCGACATCAAAGAAACCGTTTTGGCCAGTAAGAAACTCAATGCTGACCATTGCCCGGAAGTCACCGACAAAGCGACGCGGTTGGTCGCTATGAAAGGCAAGAAAGTGGAATCCTTTGACCTAAAATCAGGTCTCAGTGATGCTGCCATCGCCGCCATGCTAGGCCCGACGGGGAACCTTCGAGCGCCTACACTCAAAGTTGGGAAGACTGTTTTAGTGGGTTTCAACGAGTCCATCTTTGAAGAGACCTTTGGATAATCAATTTTTAAATCTTGGCTGAGGGCCTTAACCTCAGCCTGGGTTTATCACCCTCAATATCCCCACGCTTGGTTGCCCATGGCTCCTCGCTGGCTGCCTTACTTTGGTTAGATGTCTCGCTGTTCGAGCAATTCGCTATCTGAATCGTGTCCGGCTGCAGCCCCTCGCATCAGAGCCTCGCCAGGAAATCTCCTAAAATGCCAAGCATCACCCGCCTTAACCAGCGCCATCTACCCGCCAGGATTCTAGTCATTCTATGGTCGGGTCACCAAGGCTACTGACCAACAATCGGGTCTGCATTAGCCTACAGCGGCGTCATGCTCACTTCCCGCGAAGACGCCTCTGATAACTGTTGACGCTCCAGTCACGACGCGCGAGCCAAGCAGCCTCATCACAACGTGCGGCGTGCTGAGACGATATTTGTACCTCGTCCATTCCAGCGTGCAGCGCCATCCCAAACTGATCAGGCAGCAGGTCGCAGACCCCCCGGATCACGCAGGTGAAGCCGATCAATCGAAGCTGTCGCGCCAATGTAAAGATGCGTCCGTCTGAAAAATTTTCCGCATGAATGTGAACTCGGGTTCGGGTCCAGCAGTCCTGCAACACGGTAACCTGTGTCGAGGTATCGATGTCAAAAATGGGTTCCTTAGCCGAGTCCCCAGCGAAGCCTTGATCGGTGACCACAACACTCATGACATTCCTCCCTGTTGACGTCTCAATGGCCGGTGAAGACCACACTCGGTTTTGGCCTGTCCTCGCCAACGTCCCTCACGAACCGATTCTCCAGCTTTGACTGGAGAGGTGCAGGGCCAGCACCCAATCGACGAATAGCCCGAAGCAATCAAAGGATGTCGTGGCAGTCCATAACCTTGGAAGTAGCCCTCGATCCGCTTCGCTGTCCAATGCGCCAAGGGATTGACTTTAAAGCAGTCCCGTTCGCTATCAAATTCAAGGAGTTCAACACCAGCGCGCATCTGATCCTGATATCTTTTCTGACCCGAAACCCAGCCGTTTAACCCCTTCAAAGCGCGATCCAAAACTTCAACTTTTCGGATGTGGCAACAAAGATCGGGGTTCACCTGGTGCAACCGCTGGTCCGGATCTATCCTTTTGCGGGTAATGGGATCAATGCTCACGCGGACCACCCGGGTCAAGCCCAGCCTATCAATCAGCTGTTCGGCGTAGCGCTGGGTCTCATCAAAATGAAACCCCGTCTCTATAAAAATAATTTTGAGGTCTGGACTAATGCGCGCGGCCAAGCTCAAAAGCACAGCACTTTCGGCGCCAAAGCTGGAAACGAAAGCCATTTTGTCCTCACCAAAACGCGCCAGCGCCGATTCTAAAACCTCCAGCGCCGATAAATTCGACCAGGCGACGCTCAGTTCACTGGCAAGAACGTGTTTAGACGGGTTATCCATCGCTCACCTCCAAGTCAGTGCGCGCATAGGCTGCGGTCTTAAAAGTTGCAGTGCCGACCCGGCGTAGCGTCTCAATGAAAGGTTCAAGGGCATCACTTCGAACGGCCAAATATTGATCAACAATACGCTCTACAGCCGGAACAATTTCTTCGGCGCCAAACCCTGGACCGATTTTTTCTCCGATCTTGGCGTGCTCGGTCGCATCACCGCCTAAGGTAATCTGATAGGACTCTACTCCGCCCTTATTGAGACCCAAGATGCCAATATGGCCAACGTGGTGGTGACCACAGGCGTTGATGCAACCCGAGATCTTAAGTTTCAATTCGCCAATGGTTGATTCAAGGCCTAGGGCATCAAAACGCTGCGCTATCTGTTGGGCAATCGGTATTGATCGCGCGGTTGCCAGCGTGCAGTAATCCATGCCCGGGCAGGCAATCAAATCTGAAATCAATCCCACATTCGCTGTGTGGAGATCAATCCGCTGCAGACCATCGAAAATTGCCGGTAGATCCCCTAGAGGAACATGGGGCAGAATCAAATTCTGCTCGTGGCTGACCCGAAGCTCATCGAAACTATACTGCTGGGCCAGTTCCGCTAGTCCGCGCATCTGCTCAGACGTCGCATCTCCTGGTGTCTCTCCTTGTTTTTTTAGGCTGACGGTCACGATCGAAAGTCCTGACCTTCTATGGGGTGCAACATTCTTTTCAACCCAATCTCGGAATAAGGGATCATTGAGCAGTCTTTGATGGTAGGGCAATTCATCGCTATCGGTATTGATCCCGAAGGCAAAGTCCTGTCGCAGGGTTTCAAGCAAAGTCTGATCTGCGCCCAAAAATGATGGCTTAATTTGATCAAAAGCGGCATCAACTTCGTCGCGGAATGCGTCGATACCCACAGCCTGTACCAAGATTTTGATCCGAGCCTTATATTTATTGTCTCGACGTCCGTTAAGGTTGTAGACCGTCAGGATAGCCTCGAGGTAAGGCAACAGATCGGCAATGGGTAGGCCCTGATGCAGGACTTCCCCTAAGATGGGTGTTCTACCAAGGCCGCCTCCGACCCACACTTTAACGCCAAGCGCCCCTTCAACTGGAACTAGCTCAAGACCAATATCGTGGGCACGAATCACCGCGCGATCAACGGGAGCGCCTGTGACGGCAATCTTGAATTTTCTGGGCAGAAACTGAAACTCAGGGTGATCCGTCGACCACTGCCGGATCAATTCCGCATAAGGCCTTGGATCTTCGATTTCATCCGCCGCTGCGCCGGCCAAATGATCCGCCGTAACATTTCGAATGGTATTGCCACTCGTTTGAATGGCATGCATGTTGACCTCGGCCAAGGCGTCGAGAATATCGGGAATATCGATCAGGCGGGGCCAATTAAATTGGATGTTTTGACGCGTCGTAAAGTGTCCGTATCCTTTATCAAATCGATCCGCGATGTCGGCCAACTTGTGCAATTGCCGACTGGACAGCGTACCGTAGGGTATTGCGACCCGAAGCATGTAAGCGTGCAATTGTAAGTACACACCGTTCATCAAGCGCAAAGGTTTAAACTCGTCTTCGGTTAACCCACCCGAGAGCCGGCGCTTCACTTGGTCTCTAAACTGCTCATTCCTAACTCTGACAAACTCTTCATCAAATGCGTTATACCGATGCATCATCATTCTCCGCTTGCTTACCGTGCCAATAGTTCGTTGGACCCTGGCTGCGAAAATTTTCTCGGTAGTCCTGTCCTTTGATCTGCCCGTTGTCCACGAGCACGCTCATCAGATAAGGACCCACAACCTCGTGCTCTAGAGCCCGGGCAACCATCACCGTGTTAGCGGTATCAAGATCATTAAAGATGAAACCCTCATTGATCCGGGGGCTCCACGTCTGCTGCTCGGTGAGATAAATCACCTCACCCCCAGCTAAGGCATTAGCCGTTATCAGTACCGGCGGATTAAGACGCGCCATGTTGCACCTCCAAAGCGCCGTCTAAAATCTTTGGGATGGCCTCAGGCGCAGGCCGCAGGCCATACAACAACATCAGTGGCTCGGTACCGGGATCAGCATCCAGAGTCTCTGCCAGTTTCCCAAGGGTTGTTTCAAACACTTTCTGATGGGTCATCGATGCCGAGGAGACACCGCTAACAGGTGTCTCTGGATCCGCGCCATGCATCAAGAGTCGGCCTTGGACAAAACGCGCTGCTCGCCGGCCCATGTAGACCGCAGCGACTTGGTCATCCTTGGCCAGCCGCTGCCAATCCTGATCAGCAAAACCGCCCATCGCGTGACCGGTGATCAAGGTGATTTCAGTATTTCTGCCACGCTGGCTAAGGGATCGGCCGATGGACGCCGCAGCAGCGGAAGCCGCGGTAACACCTGGGATAACCGTCCATGGGATGCCGCTCATCACGCAGGTATCGATTTCTTCATCAAGGCGACCAAATACGCTCGGATCTCCGCCTTTCAGCCGAACCACCGTATTACCGGCCAGCGCCGAAGATTTGATCAGCGCATTGATTTTCTCTTGGGACGTCGAAACACCATGGCCCTTTTTGCCAACATCTAAGAGCGTCGCCTCACGTCTTGCAAGATCCAAAATTTCAGCGCTGACCAAGCGATCATGAATAATGACATCGGCTCGATCCAGGGCTTGGCGCGCCTTTAGGGTCAAAAGGCTGGGATCGCCCGGCCCAGCACCCACAAATGTGACGTCTCCGTTCCGGGATGGCTCAGGGGATTGATCCTCAAGCAATGCCTCGATCTGACCTTCATCTGGCACTTGGACCGAGGAAAAATCGGCGCTGCCTGCCTGTACCCCAGCACGATCTAAGAAGCGGCGCCAAAATCTAAGGCGGGCCGAAAATTCAGGCAGTCGCTTCACTCGGGAACGCAGTTGCCCTGCCCGTTGGGCTAAAGCAGAGAGCGTCACAGGCAACAGCGCTTCAATCTTGGCTTTGATCGACCGGGCCAAGACCGGTGAAGTGCCCTCGGTACCAATTGCAACCACGATGGGATCGCGATCAACCACAGCAGGCGTAATGAAGTCCGATTGGTCCATATCGTCAGCCACATTGATCAACACGCCGGCGCCCCTAGCCAGTGCGGCCACCCTGGCATTGTCCTCTGCTCGGGGAAGGGCCGAGTAAACAAGACGAGCGTCCTTCAAATCCTCGGCTTCAAGATCGCGTGGATGCAATGTCAATAGGCCATCGTCATGCCAGTGGAATAGGGAGTC
>CAJYBS010000048.1 GCA_913064795.1 uncultured Gammaproteobacteria bacterium | reverse complement strand
CGCGCACAATTTTGGCTCGGGTCATCCCATTGCCTTTCATTATGCGGAACGGCTGGTCCAGCATGTACCAGATCCCCTTAACCACGTCTTTTTTACAAATTCTGGGTCTGAGTCAGTGGATACCGCCCTTAAAATTGCGCTGGCCTACCATCGAAAAAACGGTGAAGCCGGCAGGCAACGCCTGATCGGACGTGAAAAGGGTTATCACGGCATGGGATTTGGCGGGCTTTCAGTCGGAGGGCTCGTTAAAAATCGCAACCCCTTTGGCCTGCTGCTGCCAGGAACTGACCACATCAGGCAAACCCATGGGCTAGAGTCCAACCGCTTTGCAAAAGGATTGCCCCCCGAGGGCGCTGAGCTCGCCCTCGACTTAGAGCGATTGGTCGAACTACATGGCGCTGATTCGATTGCTGCGGTCATCGTCGAACCCATCGGTGGCGCAGGCGGTGTACATCTGCCACCGGTTGGCTACCTTCAGGCATTACGATCGATTTGCGACGCACATGGGATTTTACTGATCTTCGATGAAGTGATTACCGGTTTTGGAAGAGTTGGCGCCTGTACCGCTGCCGAGCGTTTCGGCGTCACACCGGATATTATGACCACCGCCAAAGGCATCACTAATGCGACCGTCCCGATGGGCGCTGTTTTTGTTTCCGACCCAATTTTTGAGCGATTCATGGACACAGAAGTCCCTGGTGTCGAACTCAACCACGGCTATACCTACTCCGGCCATCCGGTGGCCTGTGCAGCTGGTATGGCAACCTTAGATATCTATGAGCAAGAAGCACTATTTGATCGGCCCAAAGCGCTTCAAGAGTCCTGGCAAGAACACGCCATGGGCCTTAAAGGTCTCCCCAATGTGATTGACGTCCGCTGCTTTGCTCTGCTTGGCGCCGTTGAGGTCACACCCCGAGCAGATGCCCCGATGGCCAGGGGTGCTGAAATTGCAAAACGCTGTTACGAAAAAGGCGCCTGGGTGCGCCCGATCGGTGATTCCATCGTGCTCTCACCACCCTTGATCATTTCAGAATCTGAGATCGCCACTATTTTCAACATCATCGGCGAAGCAATCAGCGAGACGGCATAATCGCCAATCCCTTCATCACTGAGAAACCTACATTATGGATCTATCTGGAAAAAATATCGTCATCACGGGAGCCGCCAGCGGCATTGGCCGAGCAATGGCGAGAAGATTTCACGCCGAGGGCGCTGGGCGGTTGTACTTAACCGATGTCAATGAGGCAGGACTCACCGCCGTTGCCAAAGAAGTTGGTGCAGAGCACCTTGCAGTTGATGTGGGGTCTGAAGAGGCTGTCACGGCGCTGATTGCATCGGCGGAAGCCTCTCTCGGATCCATCGATCTACTCTGCAACAACGCCGGTATTTCAGTGCCGGGTGGGCCCGAAGTGGAAACCGAGGACTGGCAGAAAATATGGCAAATCAATGTCATGGCACACGTCTGGGCAACCCGCGCGGCACTTCCGGCAATGCTCGCTCGGGGGGACGGCTATTTGTTGCACACCGCATCAGCGGCGGGCTTGCTGACTCAAATTGGCTCAGCCCCTTACGCAGTAACCAAGCATGCCGCGGTGGCCTATGCTGAGTGGTTGGCGATCACTTACGGCGATCGGGGCATCAAAGTTTCGGCGTTATGTCCACAGGCCGTGCGCACCGCAATGACCGCAGGCCATGAAGATGGCGTTGCCTCGGTTGACGGCATGATGGATCCCGAGGTGCTGTGCGAGGCTGTTGTTGAGACTTTGCGTTCCGAGGCATTTCTGGTGTTGCCGCATCCCGAAGTGCTGACCTACCTTCAGCGCAAAGCAGGCGACTATGATCGTTGGCTCAAAGGAATGCGTCGTTTACAACTGGCCTACGGTGATGCTCCGTAGCATCGCCTAGCTCAAGCAAGTACAAATTTTTTACCTAAACCGGTATACTCCTTCTGCGCCGATTTGAAATCAGCTTGCGGGCGCATAATAAATACGGCTAAAGCGAAGGACCTGCTTTAGCACCTTTGCTGAGTGGGTTTTTTTTTGCGAGGACACAATGCCGATTAAGATACCGGACGCTTTGCCCGCATCCATGATTTTGAAGAAGGAAAATATTTTCTGTATTGAATCGAGCGAGGCAGAAATCCAAGATATTCGTGAATTGAGGATTCTGATTTTGAACCTCATGCCGAAGAAAATCGAAACCGAGATTCATCTGCTCCGGATGCTCTCAAATACGCCCCTGCAAGTTCAGATTGAGCTGATGCGGATTGACGACCGGCCCAGCAAAAATACTCCAAATGACCACATGCTGTCGTTTTACAAATCATTTGACGATATCGCCCACAAAAAGTATGACGGAATGATCATCACAGGCGCACCTTTGGGCCAACTGCCCTTTGATCAAGTCCATTTCTGGCCGCAACTGGCCCGGATCCTAGACTGGACTGAGCATCACGTCACATCCACCATGTTCCTCTGTTGGGCGGTGCAAGCAGCGATGTACCATTTGTACGACATCGATAAAAAGCTGTTGCCAGAGAAGCTGACCGGGGTCTATCCACACAAACTTGTAAGACCTCACTCGCCAATCGCCAGAGGCTTCGATGATTTTTTTCAGGCGCCTCATTCTCGATACGCCGAAGTACCTGCAGAAAGCGTCGCAGCGCATTCTGATCTTGAAATCATTGCAGAATCGCAAACCGCGGGCGCCGATTTAGTTGCTCACAGATCTGGAAAGCACTTGTTTGTTACCGGTCACTCCGAGTACGAGCCCGACTCCCTGAAGAACGAGTACCTCCGAGATAAGGCAGCGGGCCTATCCCCAAAAATCCCAGAGCATTATTTTCTCGATGATGATCCGGAACAACCGGTCTTGGTCACCTGGAAAAGCCACGGTGCGCTTCTCTTCGCGAACTGGCTCAACTATTACGTTTATCAGCTCACCCCATTTGACGAAGACGCCATCGGCAGGGTCAGGCAAACCCCTGATATCGAAGTCGTTTAAAGCGTGACGACGAAGGCAACTGCACGATTGACTGCGGGCCCCATCGGGCCCGGATTACTTCGCCTCACGCTCCCCATGGTGCTGGGTATTTCCTCAAGCCTACTCGCGGGCTTAGCCGAAACCTATTACCTAGGACTCCTTGGATCGGCAGAGCTCGCTGCCCTGGGGTTTACCTTCCCGGTGACATCAGGACTGATGTCTCTGACCCTCGGCGTCTCTATTGGTTTGTCATCCGTGCTCGCGCGCGAGGTTGGCGCGGGTAATCAATTCAATACCAAGACGACCGCGACAGGTGGCCTGACCTTGGCCGCACTGATCATGGTGATCGTCTCGATTTTGGGTCTTTTGACCACTTCATGGCTGTTCACTGCGTTGGGCGCCAACGAGGAAACGCTTCCGCTGGTTTCAGACTACATGCAACTTTGGTATTTGAGTCTGCTCTTTATGGCGATCCCGTCTGTCGGCGCAAATGCACTCAGAGCAACCGGAGATGCAAAAATTTCTGGTTCCCTCATGGTTGCAGGGAGCGTGATACAGGTTCTTTTAGCACCGATCTTCATCTTTGGCCTGCTAGGCTTCCCAGAACTGGGCATGACAGGAGCGGCACTCGGCAATCTCATCGCAAGAGTCTTGACGTGCTGTGTCACTCTGTACATTCTCGTTAAGCGATACCCATTGATTCAGTTTACCGGGATACAGTTGACAACATTAATGCAGGCTTGGAGGAGCATTCTTGTCGTCAGCATCCCTGCGACAGCGACCAATCTGATCGGACCCGTCTCGAGCGGCTTTATCGTCTCTTTGCTTGCAGGCTATGGTCAATCGACAGTCGCTGGCTTCGCCATCGCAAGCCGAGTCGAGGGACTCTTTGTGATTCCACTGTTTGCACTATCGGCAAGCATCGGGCCCTTCGTCGGGCAAAATTTCGGCGCCAAAGCACACGACCGCGCTGACGCTGCCATGCGTTTGTCGTTCCGATGGTCCATCTACTGGGGATTAATCGTTGCTCTGGGACTTTATTTTGTAGCCGAGCCCTTGGTCTATCTCTTCGACAATGATCCACAGGTCGCCGAGGCCGCAATCCTGTACCTCATGGTGGTCCCAATTTCCTACGGCACCTGGGGCGTAATTATGATGGCCTCAGCTATTTTCAATGCCCTGGGCTACCCCTTGCGTTCTACCTTAATTTCGGTTTTTCGAATGCTCATCATCTACGTTCCTCTGGCCTTCCTACTGGGCAATCAGTGGCAGGTTTTTGGCATTTTTCTCGCGGGGGCTGCAGCCAACGTGATCAGCGCAGCGGTTGCTTATCGCTGGAACCGGATGACCTTCACAAACCCTGAAGCGGCGGTAAAACTGCCGGACTCAGACTAAAACGCTGCATCAGATCATCCGCGTAGGCGACCCATCCCGTCGCCTCAGAGGGGTCGGCACTGACGAGATACAAACAGGCTTCAGCCATATGAGCCACCGGTGTCACCCGTTCCTCTGGGGTCTCATCAGTAATCAGATGGTGATGCAGGGTACCAGGCGTTGCGACTAATCCTGGCGAGATGACATTGACATTGATACCTTGCCCAAACACTTCCGATGCCAGCCCTGTGGTCAAGCGTTCAAGCGACGCCTTACACATTCCGTAAACTGTACCACCTCGACCACCCACATCTTTCGCAGGGTGAATGGCCGCGTGGGAGCTAATGTTAAGGATTGAGCCATGGCCTCTTTCCAACATGCTGGGCAGGACCAACTGAGAGAGATGGAAAGGCGCCTCAACCTGAACTCTAAACATCAGGTCGAAATGCTTCTTCGAAAAATCCACTACTTGAGTAAAGTAGGTCACTGCAGCATTGTTGATCAGAATGTCAACCGGACCAACACGACGCTCAATGGCTTTAATCAATTCACATCGATGATCCTCTAACCCAAGATCTGCTCGAATGGCAATTGCAGAGCCTCCGAAACTGCGGATGGTTTCAACCACATTATTAATACCCCCAGCCAATTTGTGGTCACCATCGTCTAGGGTTCTTGCGGTAACGACTACGCTGGCACCCGCCTGAGCGAAACGATAGGCAATGGCCTCACCAATCCCCCGACTTGCGCCGGTAATCACAGCAACCTTTCCGGAGAGGTTCACAGTCGATTCATGCATTTTTCATCCATCTTATCTTTAAAATTGGGTCAAGGTCTCTGCTGTAAGCCATGACGCGCCGGTCCACAGCATTTGCTGGCCTTCACAGTGCTTGTAGCCTACCGCACACAGAGTGCTGGGTCACTGCTGGAGGAACCACCGCGCTCTAAGATAGCCGTTTTCAAAATCTTGTTGCCATGACCCAACCCAAGTTTAGTCCGCGCGCTTTGAGGGCGTATCACCGAGCTGCTAATTCTGGCTGGACGCCTCAAAATCAATTACAAACTAAGCAGTGGTTTACCGGGGCAGTTCTGATCGCATTGATGACCAGCATCCTCCTCCTCATCCTCCCGCTGCCGGAGCGAACTCTTATCAACGGCACGCTCGTTCAGCGTCCGGCACAAACAGTAAGCGCACACCAGTCCGGGCAGATTGTTGACATCAACCACACTGAGGGCAACATCGTCGAACGTGGCAATGTCCTCGCCGAGATCGCACCAGAATTCACTAGCGATCACAATCAACGAGAAATTGATCGGATCAGGGATCAAATTCAATTGGGTGAACAATTGATGCGAACCTGGAAAGAAGATCAAGAGCTCCTCAGGCTGAGTCATATCTCCAAACGCACCAAAATAAAAGCACACCGTCTTCGCAATACAGCCATCCTAAATATTGAAATAACACGACTTCAAACGCTTCAGGAAAATCTGCGAAAGGTTCAGCAACTCGGACAGCCCAGGCTACTCACCAGCTTCGAATGGCAGCGGCTCAGTGACCCGCTCATGCAACAGACGATTCGCGTCGCCCAGACCCGAATTACCCAGGAAGATTTGGACTTTGAACTTGAGCAAACCCGAATCGCGCTCGACCGACAAAAAATTCAACTACAAAATAAACTCACCAAGCAACGCTCTGAGTTGGCCGAACTAAAGTTCGAGCTTGATGATCGACTACCCCACCGAAGACCGGTGCGCAGCCCCTGGTCTGGCAAACTTGTCCAGCAGTTTGTTCAGGAGGGCGACCTTGTCCAAACCAAGGACAAACTCTTCGAAATTCGCAGCGCATCACCGCCCTTAAGCGCTCAACTGCTGTTGAGCGAAAGCGCTCAAGCGGTGCTGAAACCCGGAGACTCCATTGATTTAAAACTGAGCACCGATGGCCATGCGCCACCGCGCACCGTTTCGGCAATCATTCAAAAAATCGGGCCCATCACAGTTTGGGCAAACCGGCCCAGCCACCTCGAGCAGGCTCGGTTCGAGGCCCTCGTCTCCCTCCCCAAACCACTGATGGACTCAAAAGGCGAGGTCTTCCCGTTCTCTCCAGGAACCCCAGTCTTTGCATGGATTAAAACCGGCGAGTCAACTTTAATCGAGCGACTCTACCAAATCGTTCGCTCAGAGCAGAAATCACACTTTGTCCCGCAATGATTTGATTCTACAACGGACCCGTTTCGACTGTGGATTGGCGAGTCTTCTAATGATCGCCCGATTCTACGGCTCTCAGACGACCCTCGAGGAGTTCACTGAGGCAAATGGCGCCATGCAGCAGCCTTGGTCAGCAAACGAGCTACTCGCCAACGCTAAGCATTTCAATCTTGTGGGCCGAGGTATTGAACTCGACCCCTCAGAACTGAAAGCACTTCAATTACCTTGTATCTTGCATTGGAAGTTCGAGCACTTTGTCGTTCTTCGACAGATTACATTCCAAGGTTATTGCATTGATGATCCGGCCATTGGCCGAATCACAGTCAGTTACAATGAGTTGCTAGATGCCTTCACCGGTATCGCACTGATTTTTGACCCAGGCGCCTGTCCATACGAGCACTCTGAGAGCAGTAGACAACCAAAAGACACAAACATTTCTAGCGCATTAGGGGGCATTGCTCCGGTTCAGGTGATGGGCGCCTTAATTGGCGCAGCGTTGACCATCTGCTCGCCTCTGATCATCAAATTCATCCTCGATGAAGTCGTCACCAAAGGCGATATCGCGATCCTTAGAACCGCCGTTTTAGCCCTCGTCATGACGGCTTTGATGGCTGCCGTCGTGGATTGGTTTCAAGAGCATAGGCTCCTGCAAAGAACCCAGGCTTTTCACCGGGAGTGCCACCGTCGAATCTTAAATCGCTGCTTCAGCAATTCAGACCAGAGCAGACATGAGCCGGAGAACGATGAACGCGAGCGCGCCAGTCTCAGCGAGGTGCCTGACCTTTGTCACTTTTACAACCGGGAAGCAACTTTAGCCGTCTCGAGCGCGCTCATCATCTTCGGTTACCTCGCCCTGCTCAGCCTTATTGATGGCATGAGCGCGCTCATTCTTATGGGGTGCTGTGGGGCTATGGCCCTCGGCAGCTATAGCGTGCGTGGCGACATTCGGAACGCTGAGCGACTTGAGCACCTCGAGCAACAGCAGTTTTTTGGGAACCTCAATGACCTCTTTCAACATCGGCAGCTGATTAGGCAATTCTCAGCATCGTTTGACTGCATCACAGGCAATGATCTAAGGCTCAAGGGTTTGCATCATGCGATGCGCAAGCTCAAGGCACAGCACTGGCAAAGCCTATTGAGCGCTCAGGCTGTGAATCAACTGTGCCAAGGCATTCTGCTTTATTGGGTCTGCTCCCAAATTTTTGCTGGCACACTCACGGTTGGAAGCTTCTATCTGATACTCACCTTTCGTGCCCAGTTGGTCGCTCACAGCCTTACCGTGAATCACTTTATTCGAGAAGCACTGAGCCGGGACCAAGCCGCTCATAGACTAATGCAAGTGACTAAAAAAAACCTGAATCCCAGCGGGCGGGGAGACAATTTTAGGGCAACCGACACCTCAGACCTTTCGAGGGTTCCGTTACTTCTCAGGAGTCAGCCGCCCAATCACGGCAGCCTATATTTTCAGCGGCTAGAGGAGCATCAGTCCTTCTTGAGGGTTTCAGCAGCAATGGCACAGGAAAACAGGCTAGCAGCAGGGCCATCATCCTTAGACAACCTTAAAGTCGCGGCCGATCGACACATTCCTGTAACCATCGTACCGCGCTACACACCCATTTTTAACGGCAGCATCACCGCCAACATCACCTTGTTTGCACCCAACCCCTGTTGGCAACACTTGCAACGGGTCGTTGAACTTGCAGGACTCAGTTCGGGCATTCGGTGTCACCCTTTGGGCTTAGGGTCTCGAATCGACGCTCAACATCATCGATTTGATCCAATGCAGCAGCAACAACTGGGATTGGCCAGAGCACTGTTCGTACGACCTCAAGCAGTCATTATTGAACTAAACCCCGCGACGCTTAAAAGTGCAGCCCTGCAGGCTGCCTTGCGCCGACTCTTGGAGGAGAACCTGAGCCTTGT